>JAQVVB010000176.1 GCA_028699215.1 Sphaerochaeta sp.
CTCGACATCACGATAGATGGTACGTACGGAAACCTCCAGCATCGAAGAGAGCTCAGGAGCGGATACAGAACCTTTTTCCAAAAGAATGTAGAGAATCTGAAACAAGCGGTCTGTTTTCATGACATGGCCCTCGGCTTTTTCTTAGCTGAAGCATATCACAATAAACCTGACAAAGTGCTGTCAGGTTTTATCAATAGGTTCTTTTCACCTAGTTTAATTACCAGTAACTTGATGCAGTGGAGATGGCAAGTACCACCTTCTTATCTGCCGTATCGTGGCCGCTCTCTTGCCCGGTACAACCAAGGTCTTGAGGAATCCTTCTTCTCTGTCAGTCTTCTCAAGATGTTCAGCACCTTCCAAGCGTCCCATGTGATGTACAGCTCTGCGTTCTTGGTAGTAAAACAAGATCTGCTGTGGAATATCTCGGCGATTGTCGATTGCAGGGAATTCACGAGTTGCAGTTTGTACTGGCCCTTTCTTGCCAATTTCTTGGAGTCAAGAGCGAAATGGGCAAGTCCCGTGCTTTCGGCATACTTGATGCCACTCTTGCTCTTGTCTGTAATCAGGATTGATTGCTGGTCGAGTCTGGAAGAGAAAACATGGTCCAGACCATCTCTGTTCACATTGGCCCTGCTCAGGCCATGCTCAGGGTCCTGCGGAACCTGCTCTTGCTGTGGACAGAGCCATTCTTGCCCACATGATTGGAGCCGCATTTCTGAAAAACCACGGCAACAGGGTGTGATTCAGACTTCTTTTTGGATATCTCGAGCGGAGTCTTGCTCTCCCCAACAGGAGAAAGACCGTTCTCCTCTATCAGGATGTTCACGATATTGATGATCTCGGCCTTCTCTGGTACGTCCTCAAGAGTGTTATCAGTTGCTGGTAGATTTCCAAAGTCTTCTGCTCTTTTTCTTGTCTGTCACCTATCCATTGAAACAGAGGTTTTTGGGACTGCAAATCCAATTCACTTTTCTGTACAAAAGAGCCTAATTCTTTAATTACATATTATAACCACCGTTCCACATGTCAACTCAACGAAAATGAGGAATTTTATTCTATACCGGCAGAATCAAACCAAGTGAGCCTTCCTTCATGTCGGCAACACTTGGCTTGCTATGAAAAGGAAATTTTTTTATCAGTCAATTTGATGCTTTTCATGGAAAACATGCGCTATTTCCATACCGCGTAAAACACGGAGAACACCATTTGCCAAAGCCTGCATCTCGTTCTCGCCGGGAATTATAGTAACGGGGGCAATCCAACTGACTCTTTCAGCAATCATCCTGGTAAAGTATTCGGAATAAGCAATTCCACCGGTGAGGACGATACGGTCGACCTTGCCGAAACAGACAGGAGCCTCGCGACCGATATTTTCGGCAACTACAAAAGCCATTGCCTCGTAAATCAATTTGGCTTTTTCATCTCCACCAGCAATCATTTTCTCTACGTCCCTAGTATCGTTGGTACCGAGCCAGGCAACGAGACCACCTGAACGCTTCAGAAGCGAAATCATCTCTTTCTGGGTATATTTGCCACTATAACAAAGCTCAACCAGTTGCGTTTGTGGAATATTTCCGGCCCTGTCGGGTGCAAAGCAACCATCCTCGTCAGGGATAATATCAGCAATCTCGCCATTAACATGGAGCGAAACCGAAATACCTCCTCCAAGATGAGAGACAATCAGCGTTGACTTGGTATAATCAAAGCCGTCATCTGCACAACACTTGAGAGCTGCAGCCCTCATGTTGAGATTGTGACCCTGCCCACGCCGTCTTATTCCAGGCAAACCTGTGATGGTACAAAGCGGATACATCTCGTCAACAGATACAGCATCATAAATATAAGCTTTAATTCCTACTTTTTTTACAATTTTATCTGCAATGATTGCTCCGAGAATGGAAACATGGGGGTCCTGGGGGTGGTCGAAGGCAACGTGAATCATTTCATCGTTTATCTCATAAGCACCACTTTTTACTGGCGCAATAGGACCTCCACGGGAAGCGATGGCCGTAAGTTTAGATAGGTCCTCTCCATGCTTTTCCATGGTTTTATAAACAAGATCCAAACGTAAATCAATTTGGTCGTAAATTGATTTATATTTCTTAAGATCTTCCAAGGAGTGGTTAAGACTTTCTTTCCAAACTTCGTTCTCCCCATCAAAAATTGCAAGTTTCGTCGAAGTTGAACCAGGGTTGATTACAAGAATGCGTTCCATTATCTATTATCCTCTGAAGCAGCGGCGGCAAGCGCGATGGAATAATACTTCTCATCGGCTCCGGAACCTCTTGATGTCATGATTATGGGGCAGGAGGCTCCAGCAACAAACCCCGCCATCTTTGCTCCTGCAAAGCAGGTGAGCATTTTACCCATGATGTTTCCAACATGAATATTCGGTGCAAGGAGCACATCGACATCTCCGGCAATTTCACTTGTATACCCTTTACAGGCCGCAATCTCTTTGTTTACAGCGCAATCGAAGGATATAGGGCCATCAACCAAACAGCCGAAAATCTCGCTGTTTCTGTTCATTTCTGCAAGTGCGGCGGCCTCGACTGTTTCAGGCATCTTCGGATTGACTTTCTCCACACAAGTCACAACGCCTACTTTCGGACATTCATACCCGAAGCGATGGAGTACGCCGACTGTATTCTCGATTATCGCCTTCTTTTGCTCGAGCGTCGGATAGGGAACCATACCTCAGTCAACCGGCACAAGCAACTTGTGGTAACCAGGGACTTCAAAAATCGAGAAATGCGACATGACATCCCCTTCTGAAAGCCCATTTTCCTTGTCCACAACAGCCTTAAGAAAAATCTTTGTATCGACTTTACCTTTCATGAGGAAGTCAGCTTTAGCTTCTTTTATAAGAGAGACAGCTTTTTTACAACTCTCTGCGAGATCAGGAACATCATACACGTCCTCGGAAGGGACTTCCCTTCGCAACTCGGCAAGTATTGCATCAATCTGAACCTTGTCACCCACCAATACAGGAGAAACAAGGCCTTGATCCTGAGCCCGAAAAACTGCTTCTAGAGAATGTTTGTCCGCAGCTGCGGCAAGGACCAGTCGGCAGGAAGATCTGCAATCTTTTGTTTTTTGAATCAACTCTTCAAATGAACGGTATTCCATCTTTTTCCTCAGCTTACCGCATTCATTCCGGCTTTGAAAGCCTCACGGTTAATGTCGATGAATTGGGGTTTCACACAGGCTGCAATGGCAGCATCCCAATTCAAGTCTTCAAGTTTCATCAGTTTAGCCAGAGCCCCGAGAAGAACCACGTTCATGCTTTTCGCTGTTCCGACTTTCGTTGCGATAGCAGCGGCATCAAGGACATATGTATTCGCTTTTTTCTTGAGAGTCTCCATGATGTTTTCAGGATAGCCCTCTTTTCCGGATGCAGTGGTTGCCGTCTGGATGCGGTAATCGTTGACCACTATATGCCCGTCTTTTGCTAGATTTGAGACATAACGCAACGCTTCCATCGCTTCGAAAGACACAAGAATATCAGCGCTTCCCTGGCCAATGATCGGTGAATACACTTTCTTCCCATAACGGACTTGGGTGAATACACTTCCGCCTCTTTGGCTCATTCCATGAATTTCGCTCATTTTTACATCAAACCCTGCATCAACAAGAGCATTGGCAAGTATCTTGCTGGCAAGAATTGTCCCTTGACCACCTACCCCACAGAGCAGAATGTTTTTTACTTCTTCCATATTATCTCTCCTCCTTGATGATAGCGTTCTTCGGACAAACTTGGGCACAAACAGTACATCCCGTACATTGCGTAGTATCAATTGAAGCTTTTTTAGTAGTTGAATCAAAGAGGATAGCGGGACATCCAGTCTTGACACATGCTTTGCAACCAATGCATTTTTCTGCATCGACTCTGCAGATAGACTGAAGCACTCCAAATTCGGATTTATCAGCGGTACTGTATTTCTTCAAAGCACACGGATAGCGTGTGATAATCAATGCAGGATCTGTAAACGACAAACCCCATTGCAAAGTTTCGTGGACTTCCTTGAGATCAAGGGGATTGATTACCCGTATGTGTTTGACTCCAAGAGCCTTTGCGACTTCTTCGATGTTGGTAAGATTCGTCGGCTCTTCTTTAAGGTTAAAGCCCGAGCCCGGGTTCTGCTGATGGCCGGTCATTCCGGTTATTCTATTATCGAGAACGACGAGCAGAACGCTGGAATTATTGTAAACGGCTTCGAGCATGGATGTCATTCCAGAGTGGAAGAACGTGGAGTCTCCCATAATTCCCACGCAGCGCTTTGAGCTTTCCGAAAGAGAAAATACTTTCTGGGCACCATGCGCAACAGAGAATCCACCACCCATGCAAATTGCGATGTCCTTCGGTGCAAGACCGTAGCAACCAATGTCCGAAACAGTGATGATGTCTTTCAATTTTCCGAGTTCCTGGAAGAAACCCCGATGAGGACAGCCTGCACAAAGAACTGGAGGACGCTTGGCGGTCTGAATGTCAGAGACATCGATTGTTTGGTGTTTGGTGGAGAGCAAGGCTTCCCTGAGAATATCAGGATTGAGTTCTCCCTCGCGAGGAATTTTGTCTTTTCCCGTACATTTGATGCCTGCGGCCTTGATTTCGATTTCCATTACGGGATCAAGTTCTTCCACCACTATGAGTTCATCAACTTCTTTTGCAAATCCTTTGATTTTTTCCATTGGAAGAGGATAGGTAAAACCGAGTTTCAGATAGGATGCATTGTCGCCAAAAACTTCCTTCGCATATTGAAAAGCAGCTCCTGCGGCTATAATTCCTGTTTTCTTGGAGCCCCATTCGATATAATTGAGTTCCGTGGAATTTGAGTATTCCTCGAGTGCCTTGATATTTCTTTCAACCTTGGAATGCAGTTTTTTAGAAATTTCAGGAATAGGATTAAATTTATCTTTTTTCTCGTAGGGGATAAGAGGCATTTCGGTTCTTCCTTCCGAAATATCAACGATACTCTTCGAATGGCAGACTCTGGTTGTCATTCTGTAGAGAATGGGCATGTCATATTTCTCAGAAAGCGCAAAAGCAGTTTTCATGAAATCTTTCGCTTCCTGGGAATCAGAAGGTTCAAGCATCGCAACTCGGGCGGAACGCGCATAGTGCCTGTTGTCCTGTTCGTCTTGTGAGGAGTGGAGACCTGGATCGTCTGCAGAGATTATTACCAATCCGCCATTGACTCCAGTATATGATAATGTGAAAAGTGGGTCAGCAGCGACGTTGAGACCGACATGCTTCATGGCAGCCAAGGAACGTGCTCCGGCAAAGGATGCCCCGATGACGCTTTCAAGTGCGACTTTCTCGTTTGGAGCCCATTCTGAATAGACACCACTGTATTTTATCAAGTTCTCAAGAATTTCCGTACTCGGAGTGCCAGGGTATCCAGAAGCATAAAGGACACCAGCTTCCCAAGCCCCTCGAGCGACGGCTTCGTTTCCAGTTAAAAGTTGTTTCAATTTGGTTCTCCCTTATTCTTATTTTATATCTTATATATTATATCTTGCAAGATAAAATTGATAGTTTATTGCTTTTTTTGCTAGAAGGACCTATCAGACAGGAAAGAACTTCATCCGCTAGCTTCATCTTGTTTTATCTTCCATCCCATTTTCCAAACAGAATTCCCTGACAAATTTGCCCTACACCATCATCGGTGGCCATTTCATGATCTCGTAATCTCTTCTAAAAGTTTTTCAAAAAAAAGAGGGAATCATTTTTATAAAAGAAGGTCGGCACCCT
>JAQVVB010000177.1 GCA_028699215.1 Sphaerochaeta sp.
AGCGATTGGTAGCGGTGAGGTTTCCCTCTCCGATATACCCTCCTTGATTACCGTTGACCAGGAATTTATACCGAATTTCACCTATCGGAATCGGTATTTGGAACTCTATAAGGAGTACTTAGCGTTATATGGAAAGTTGAAACCAATTTTCCCTACATTGCACATATGATTATTTAAGGGGGATATATGAGACGATTGGAGCGCCTTTTTAGAGCTGACGGAAAAACCGTAATAGTGGCCTTGGACCATGGGATGGGGTTGCATGTCAATCCTGAGCTTGACCGAACAGGTAAGATTTTGGAACAGGTAATTGAAGGTGGCGCCGATGGTGTATTGGTAACGTATGGAACAGCCTGCAAGTATCAATCACTTCTACGCGATGTTGCAGTAATTCTCCGTGTAGATGGAGGGGGCTCTCAAATTGGCGCCAGTGGAAAAGGCCCTTCCTTGCTCTATTCTGTAGAAGATGCCTTGCGATTAGGAGTTGATGCTGTGATTTGTATGGGATTCCCTGGTACGGATTTCGAACATCAGACGATGAAAAATCTCTCATCCTTGGTTGCGGAGGGAATGAAATGGAATATGCCGGTTATCGCAGAAATGCTCCCCGGTGGTTTTTCCTCCGATCCTCCAAAGACCATCGAAAATCTTCGCCTTTCTGCCCGCACTGGTTGTGAATATGGGGCGAGTATCATTAAGACCAGCTACGTCGGTCCTGCACAAGAGTTTAAAAAAGTGATCGATGCATCATTTCAGCCTGTAATTGTATTGGGAGGAGAAAAAACCAGCGACTTGATTGGAATGTTCCGTTGTGTTGAGGAAGCGAATTCTGTCGGATCGTCAGGGGTGGCTATTGGAAGGAATGTATGGAAACATTCCGACCCAAAAAGCGTTGTAAAAGCCCTTGTCGATATAGTTCACCATGGAAAACGATTGGATGATTTAGAAATCTTCCAGTCATGAGGTACATATTAGGAGGTATCCATGAAACGTTTTACTGTAGTATTGCTCATGTTCTTGCTTGTCGGCACCTTTGTATTTGCTGCACCGCAGACAGAAACAAAGACAGGAAAAATTGGTGATGGGCGAACGCTCGTCGTTGGAGTCTGGGGAGGCCCCCAGGAAGAGATCATTCGTGAGCATGTGGTTAAGAAATTTGAAGAAGAGACAGGAGCAAAGGTCGAGTTTGTTCTTGGAGGATCTTCAGATCGGTATGCTCGTATCTACTCTGAGCTCAACAACCCCTCTATGGACGTTGTCTATCTGAGCATGGCTCAGACCGAACAGGCGAATAAAGATGGGGTTATTCTTGCCCCGAATCCCCAACGTGTTCCCGAGTACAACAACCTCTATCCCATAGCAAAAGGTAGTGGGGGGTATGGCGTTGCACTGATGTCCATCGGGTTGATGTACAACACCGATCGTTTCAAGACTCCTCCAGATTCTTGGCTTGAAATGTGGAAACCTGAAAACAAAGGGAAAGTAGCTCCCTTCGTATTTCCAGGAACTCAAGGTACTGCTTTCCTTGTAATGGCTGCAAAAGTGCATGGGGGAAGTGAAACGAACATAGCTCCTGGGTTTGATGCAATCAAACAACTCAAACCGTTTCCCATGATTCTTTCAGGAATCGATGAAATGAATCTTGCCTTCCAGCAGGGAGACATCTGGCTTGCTCCTCAAATGGATGGGTATGCTTATAATTTCAAAGATGCGGGGGGGCCTGTGGATTTCATCCTTCCTAAGGAAGGAGCGGTCCTTTCCATGAACTGTGCTGCTGTTACAAAGAACACCAAAAACGTTGATTTGGCTGAGATGTTCATCAATATCCATCTTTCTCAGGACTGCCAAGAGGCATATGCTGAAGTTTTGAAGTATGGCCCAACAAACAAGAACGTCAAGCTTAGTGAAAACTTAGGCTCAAAGGTCGTATACGGTGATGCTGCTGTAGCAAAATTGTACGCCTTGGATAATGCCTCGGTTACAAAAAACCAATCAGCTTGGGCTGACCGTTGGAACAAGGAAATTTTGGAGAAATAAGGGATTGCTCTTATGTTCTTCAGGATTTGATTTGGTAATGGAAAAAGGATACCCGATGAAACGATTGCGATTGAAAAAAAGGGAAAGCTCACGGATGCTTCTTCTGGGGCCAGGTCTCATACTCATCATGTTTGCATTCTTTATCCCGATGATCCTGTTGTTTATCATCGGTTTTCAGACCTATGTACCTGGAAGTGGTTTTTACGATAAAACTTTTACCTTGGAAAATTTCGTGAGGTTGTTTGATCAATATCACCTTATGATTCTTTTCAGGACTTTTAAGATTGCATTTCTGGCATCTTTGCTTTCTCTCGTATTCGGATATCCTGTTGCAATGCTTCTCGCCCAAAGCAGGGGAAAAAAGAAAAGTCTTCTGCTTGGGCTCATCCTTACACCGCTTTTGACCAATGTAGTCGCCCGAACCTTGGGTCTCATGATTGTATTTGCGACCCATGGTCCGGTAAATACGTTGCTGGGTTTTTTTGGCCTCGGTCCTTTCAAGTTTATTCCAGGTGAATTAGGAATCATACTTGGCTTAACCCAGGTTTTCATTCCCTACATGATTCTTTCCATCAATAGTGTTCTTGAAAACCTTAACTTCAATCTACAAAATGCGGCTAGAGATTTGGGGTGTTCTCACTTCAAGGCTTTCTGGCGGGTTATTTTCCCACTAAGTATGCCAGGTATCGTTGCCGGAAGTCTGTTTGTCTTTCTGCTGAGCTTCAGTTCCTTTGTCACTCCGCGCCTACTGGGTGGAGGTTCAATCATGGTGATGACCATGTTGATACAACAACAAGCAATGCAACTGCTCAATTGGCCGTTTGCTGCGGCAGCCGCAATTGTCCTCATGGTGTTCAGTTTGATTTTGGTTTCTACCTACAATCGTCTGACTGCACGGATTGAACGTATGAATGATCGTACAGGTATTTATAGCTCCATGAAATTCGATAAAGGCTTTTATCGCATTTCCCGCGCATAGAAGAATGCTTGGTATGACTGCTCTTGTTTTTTTAACCGCATACGTAAGCGATGGTTTCCTTCGGCACATATGATCAAGGAAGCTGGTACAGGAATTGCGGTGTTAGGCTCACTGGCTAAGAAAATATTTACCATGTTGGTATTGATTTTCATTATTCTTCCTTTGCCGATTGTCATCATCAGTTCTTTCTCATCTTCGAGTATGATTGCGTTTCCTCCGAAAGAATTTTCCTTGAAGTGGTATATCTCCTTGGCAAGTAAACGAGAGTATATTACTTCTTTTTTACTTAGTCTTCGAATAGCACTCATCTCAGTCGTTTGTTCCCTTACTTTCGGCACCATGGCAGCACTTGCCATCAAACGATATACGTATCGCTTTCCTGAACTATTGAAAACAATGTTTCTTTCTCCTCTCATGGTTCCTGCTGTCATCATCGGTATTGCTTTGATGCGCTTCATGAATATCTTAGGATGGATCAATTCCTTCAAAGCTATCATGGTTGCTCATCTTCTCATAACCATGGTGTATGTGATACGTACGGTTCTTTCCAGTCTTGTTGGGTATGATATCACTATTGAATACGCTGCACGTGATTTGGGGGCAGGCCCTCTTTTAACGTTTAGGAAGATAACCTTTCCTCTGATCAAGCCAGGGCTCATCGTAGCGGGAATGTTTTCGTTTATCGTTTCTTTAGATGAAACAACCATCAGTATTTTCATCGCCGGAGGAAGGACTACTACGTTACCTGTCAGAATCTATTCCATGCTTGAGCATGGTCTTGATCCAACCGTAACTGCAATTTCAAGTCTGCTGATTGTTCTTGCCTTGTGTATTCTGCTGTTGATCAACAAGGTAATGGGACTCGATAAATTTAAGATTTGAGGGAGAATAATTATATGGCAATGCTGACTGTCCGAGGTCTGCGCAAATATTTTGGTGATGTGAAAGCTGTCAACAATGTTGACTTGGATGTTGAAGATGGCGAGATGCTTTGCTTGCTTGGCCCGAGTGGATGTGGGAAAACCACCTTGTTGATGACTCTCTCAGGATTTATTACTCCAGATGAGGGCTCCATAGCCATGGATGGTGTGGATGTCACTCATCTACCTCCTGAAAAACGTCCCACTTCCTTGGTGTTCCAGAACTATGCCCTTTTTCCACATCTCACGGTATTTGAAAACGTAGCATTTGGATTGCGGGCCAAGAAGATTCCTCGTCCTGAAATACAAGCGAGGGTAGAGGAAATGCTGGGCATCGTTGATTTGGAAGGAAAAGGTGGACGTTCCATCAACCAGCTCTCAGGTGGACAACAACAACGGGTTGCCTTAGCAAGAGCTTTGGTAATGAAACCCAAGGTTTTGTTGTTGGATGAACCGCTTTCCAATCTGGATGCAAAGCTTAGAATTGAAACACGCCAACAGATTCGGAAAATCCAACAAAGTGTCGGAATTACCTCGATTTTTGTTACTCACGATCAGGAAGAAGCTTTGACGATGGCAGACCGAATTGCTGTTATGAAAAATGGGCGAATTGAACAATTTGCAAAGCCCCGAGATATTTATCACCATCCAAGCAACAGTTTTGTAGCTGATTTCATTGGGAAGACGAATTTTTTGAGAGGTTGGTCTGATGCCGAAAATAATATCTACAAATTGCTCTCAGGAAAAGAGATTCTCGTTGATGATTTCACTTGCGAAGATACAAACGACCGACCAGAAGAAGTCTTGATCATCCGACCTGAGTATCTTTCTACCTGTCCTCAAGGGAAATGCCCTCCAGATGTGGACAATTGTCTGGAGGCTATCGTGAAAGAGGTGACTTTTCTTGGCGAATTAACGATGTATGTGGTAGACATAGGTATTGATGGTTTGCTACATCTTACCACCTACGGCTATATTCAGCAGTATGAGGTTGGGGATAGGGTAAATGTATATTGGAACAAATCGGTCGGACAGGTTATTACCTGTTGAATGTATAGGGTGAAAAATGGGTAGGTCAGGCATATGATGGTCAAGCGAACAGGGATTCCTCTCTACTATCAGGTGGAGGAAGTGATTCGAAAGAAAATAGAGAATGGAGTGTTCAAGGAAGGTGATATGATTCCAGCGGAAATGGAGCTGGAAAAAGAGTTTCACGTCTCCCGGATAACCATTCGCAAAGCTGTAGAAAATCTTGTTCAGGATGGACTTTTACTTAAACAACAAGGAATTGGAACTATCGTGACCAAGCATTTCATCAACGATGAAGTGAATAGTTTGGAGAGCTTTACAGAAAAAATGGAGCGGCAAGGTCGGAAGGTCACCTCAACGTTGCTTGAGGTTCGTATGCAGGCACCTCCCGAAGGCATTGGTGAGAATCTTAACCTGATTGCCGGCGAGCAGGTATTGAAGATCAGTCGTATCCGCAATGTGGACGGATCCCCCTTGGCCTTGTTCACTACCTATATTCCTGCGTATCTTGGGATTCCTTCTGATGAGGACTTTTCAGGATCTTTATTTGAAGTCTATGCCAAGTATGGAGTAGATCCGTCCTATAGTGATCGATCGATTCATGCAATAGTGGTTGACCATACGATTGCCAATCTTCTTCATATTACCGAAGGAGGAGCGGCTTTACAGATGAACTACCTTACGTATGATGGCCAAGGCAGGATTATTGAATATGCAGAAGGAATTTACCGTGGCGATTGGTATCACTATAAGGTACGGGTCTACCGCAATGCTCGAAGGCTTCCTA
>JAQVVB010000178.1 GCA_028699215.1 Sphaerochaeta sp.
CAACTTACCCGATTTCCCGCTCCAGCGTCAAGCACTTCGTGCTCTTTTCTTTCGCTTTGCTAACCGGCTTCCGCCTGCCGAACAAGACGGTACTATATCCATCCTCCCTCCCCTTGTCCACCCCTTTTTAAAGAAAAATGAAAGTTTCCAAAAAATTCGCGGTAGCTCTTATTGTCCAACCCCATCCCGTTCGCTACGATGCGCCCTAGGAGATAACGCAGATGGAACACGATATGAGTAGGGGTAATCCCACAAAACTCATCCTCTTTTTTATGTTGCCTATTTTGGGAGGCAACTTGTTTCAACAATTCTATAGTATGGTAGATACCTTTGTGGTAGGGCGATTCATAGGGGTACATGCTTTGGCTGCCGTAGGCGCAACCGGAGGCATGACCTTTCTAATCATTGGATTTGTCGTAGGTCTCACTGCAGGATTCTCAGTAATCATCAGCCAAAAGTTTGGAGCAAAAGATCCTCAGGCCATGAAAAAAGCCGTAGCGATGAGTTGTCTGACTGCGGGCATCCTATCGATACTGGTCTCAGCATTCGCACTATTGACCAGTCGCCCTCTCTTGATCTTGCTGAACACGCCAAGCGACATCATCGACGATGCCAACGCATATCTTACCATCATATATATAGGTATCATCGCAACCATTTACTATAACCTTCTTTCTTCCATCTTAAGAGCCTTAGGGGACAGTAAATCCCCACTCTACTTTTTATTGATTGCATCCATACTCAACATATTGGGAGATCTTATAGCTGTCATACAATTAGGAATGGGAGTACAAGGTGTTGCACTTGCAACCGTCTTGAGCCAAAGCCTTTCAGCATTATTCTGCCTCATCTATATATTGAAACGCTATCCATCCTTGCATCTTGAAAAAACGGACTGGAAATTGGACAAGGACATGATCACCAGACTCTTAAGAATAGGCCTTCCCAGTGCTTTGCAATTCTCGGTATGCGCTCTTGGTGTCATGATTGTTCAGGCAACTATCAATAAACTGGGAAGCAATACCGTGGCAGCCTATTCAGTAGGCACCAAAATTGAACAGCTTGTAACACAGCCTTTGGTAACCATCGGGTTGGCCATGACAACCTTTGCAGGACAGAATCTTGGAGCCGGAAAGCTTGACCGAATACACAAAGGAGTAAAAAGTGCCACACTCATCACCATATTCTTCAGTTTGGGGTGTTTTGCGATCCTCTATTTCTTTGGGGCTCCGCTAGCAAGGCTGTTCATCGATGAAAGTCAAAAAGAAGTGATCATACAGGTCCAGACGTATCTGAACATAGTATCCCTCTTTTTCATTCCCCTAGGTTTCATATTCATATATCGCAATACTTGCCAAGGTTTAGGTTCCGGGCTCATTCCTTTGCTTTCAAGCTTCCAGGAACTGATCTTCAGAACGCTTGCGGCCATCATTCTTCCCCTTCATTTCGGCTATATCGGAATCTGCCTTTCCAGCCCCATCGCTTGGATTGCTGCAGCAATCCTGCTGTTTTTCGCCTATCGTCTCAAGATGAAAAAACTCATGCTCGTGATGCCTATGAAGCAATAGAACACATACTCTTCCTTATAAAGCATGAACATCTTTGCATATCTCCACCCAGGCTTTACAGGAAAAGCTGTCAAAATCCAAATATCAAGTACAAAAGGACCATTGAACCTCATAGGTTTCCCATCCTTGCAAACCCTTCAATTCAAACAAAAGGCCTCAACGTTGTTTGCAAAATTAGGACAGGGAAGACCTCAGGCGATACTCCAATGTTCAACTTCCGAGAATCTCAAACACCTGGAGTCTGCACTTGTACTTGCATTGCTTTTGGAAAAGTATCACTTAAACTCATCCATGACCCCTGACATCATGGTATTCGGAACGCTGAATTTGGATGGGTCGCTTGAACGTGAGCAAACACTCTACGATGCTCCTCAGACAGCGAGGATCAACCGCTGCGGCCTGCTCATTGCCCCTCACTCCCTCTTGATTGAAAACCAGAAGCATGTGAATCTGGTGCAATGTGCAGATATCGAAGAGGCATTTCGCCAATTACAGAAATATTTGCTCTTATCTGAAGGTGTCACACTCCCTGAATTTTCAACCAGACAAACCAATGCACCTGTCAAAGATCCCTTTGCTGCAATCCTTGGACTTGAAAAAGCAAAAAAGGCCTTATCTCTCTGTGCAGCGGGAAACCTCAACATATTACTCTATGGACCTCCTGGTGCAGGAAAAACGTTATTGCTTCATACCCTTGGTTCGTTGCTGCCTCCCTTGACTGAAGAAGAACAACATACAGCGGCAAAGATCAATGGGAAACTCTCTCAAAAGCGCCCCGTCATCGAAATATCCCCATCCATGGGAGAGAAGGATGTGCTCCAAGGAAATCCTCCATTAATCAGTCTTGCAAATCAAGGAATGCTGCTGGTTGATGAATTGGCAAACCAAAAGATAAAAACCCTGCAAGCTATTTCTTTTTTTCTTGATAGAGGTGAATGCAAGACCTACCCGACCTCATTCATCCTTGCAGGAGCCATGAACGGATGTCCTTGCGGAAAGTTCGGCATGGAAGAGGAAATCTGCCGTTGCAGTGAACAACAGATCGAACGATATTGGAATAAGATCGGACCTGCTCTTCTCGATCGATTTGACATCTGCATCCCCATTATTCCCGAGGACCTACTGGTGTGCAAGGTTGATTCCGAAAACCCTCATATACTCGATACAATCGACCAAATCAGGAAACTTTCATCGAAACGTAACGAAGAACATTATCTAAAACTGTTGCCACTGTTCAATCAATGCAACACCGTAAAAAGAGTAAGTATCCGAAGGGCCCTCTCATCCTGCAAAACGGCTCGGCTCATCGCAGATTTCAAAGGAAAAACCATTGTAGGAAAAGAAGATATGATAGAAGCATTATCATATAAGACATATGGAGTTGACCGCCATTATCGATAATTCCAGTCTCAAAGGAAAATTTTTCTTGCAAGTAGTTGACACCCGTTCTTGCTTCCTGTTATAGTCCATTACGTTGCAGGGGCCGCTAGCTCAGTTGGTAGAGCAACGCCCTTTTAAGGCGTGGGTCACAGGTCCGAATCCTGTGCGGCTCATAGTGCCTGTTACACGTAACAAGCGAAGTATGTCTCCTTCGTCTAGTGGTTAGGACAACGGGTTTTCATCCCGTCAACAGGGGTTCAATTCCCCTAGGAGATGTTTATACGAACTTGGAGCTGCTGATTGTACAATCAGCAGCTCTTCTTTTTTGCCTATCGACATATTGACTTATGCAATATTCCATACTACAAATTAGATACAGGATGGATTTTTGCTAGCGTCATATCTCCCAATAAGCTACCTAACCATCCTCGTGATTTACCCTTCTTCCGGGCTGCAATTTGAATGTCTTGTAACCACACCCGCAAGCTTCAAATTGCAGCTCCCATGTAAACCAACACAAGGTTGAAGATTCTTGCACTATTCCAAGGAAGCATATCCTGCATTGCTTTCATCTGCTGCAAGCTTAGAAGTCGTTTCCAAATCCTTATCCTCTGTCAATAAGGCCTTACCTGCCCAGGAAATTGCAAAAGCACCCAAAGGAGCTGTCAGCATAATGCTCATCACAGCTACAGCAAGTATGATTTCCCCAGGATGAGTATCCATACCTTTGCTTGCCATCACCATAAGAGGAGCAGATCCAATAGCAGCTTGTACTGTTGCCTTTGGAAGATATGAAATGACTACAAACAACTTTTCCTTACCATTCAGATCAGCTCCAAACGTACAAAGATATGTGCCTATAGACCTTCCTACCAGTGCAATGAGAATCAAGGCGACTCCAGCCAACCCAGCTTGCCTTGCAGCCTGGAAATTCACCTGTGCTCCAACCATGGAAAAAAGCACTATTTGCGCAAAAACCCAGATTTTCCCCAACTTGGATGAAATTTCGTGTGCCATATGCTCTCGTTTCTCTAAAATGACGAATCCAATGGCCATCACCGCAATCAATGCAGCAAAAGGTAGATTCTTCGTTTCAAGAAAATCCCCGAGATTAACCAATAAAATGGAAATGCCAATTACCGTAAGAGCTCGTTTGGTCGCCCGGGGATTATACCTCTCAAACACTTTGACCAGGAGGAGACCAATACCCAACCCGACTACGATACCTATGATGATAGCCAAGGGAATACCTGCCACTTTCCAAGCAATGTTGACATTTCCACCGCTATAAATTCCAATGATGACACTATAGGCGACAATAACCGTGACATCGTCAATGCTCGCACCGGCTAACACCAACGTGGGAATTCCTTTATCCGTACCTCTCCCCTCTTTGATGAATTTCACCATAAGAGGAACGACTACAGCTGGAGACACTGCCCCGAGAACACATCCCAAGATCGCTGCCTCCATACGGCTGATATCAAGAAAAGAAGGAGCCAAGGCAACAACAACCAAAGCCTCAAACAACGCAGGCAAAAAAGACAGCAACAGCGCCTGCTTGCCAACCCGATGCAGACTCTCTTTTGAAAGTTCAAACCCTGCACGCAATAAAATGACAATCAAAGCAATCATTCTCAAGTCCGAGCCTACCAACATAAGAGAAGGATCGATGAGATTAAGCGTCGTAGGGCCTAAGAGTGCCCCGATTGCAAGCATGCCAACAAGACCTGGAATTTTAAACTTGGTGAACAACCAATCGACAATGAGACAAAGAATAATGATTTCAGCGAGACTGAGAGCCATAGACAACCCCTTTTCCAGGCAAAAGAACATGCAAAACCCGTCCAGATACCTAAACAGAGTAAAGTTTTTGCCAGGAGTTATCAGCGAGCGTCTCAAGACGTGCAGTTTTTATCCAATGAAATGGACAGAAGGCGAACCCCATCACCGGTTTTCATTCTAGGGAAACGCTCTTTATGAGTCAATGATCCGACTATACAAGGATGGATTTGTATGGATAATACATACAGTGAAGGAGAAAAACAGTGAAAAACATTTCTAGAATTCAACGCATATGTGATGCCAATGGAATCTCCGGCTTTGAAGATGAAGTAATCAAGGCCATCAAAGAAGAGGCCCCTGATTTAGGAACCTATACGGAAGACCGCATGAGGAACCTGTACCTTGCATATGCTTCAAATACAGGCAATCGCCCCATTGTACAACTTGATGCGCATACAGACGAGGTTGGATTCATGGTCAAGTGCATTCGTGATGACGGTATGTTGGAATTCATCCCGATCGGCGGATGGGTAAGTTCCAATATCCCCAGTCATCGGGTGAGGGTCAAAAATCTCGACGGTGTATACATTCCAGGCCTGGTAGGAAGCAAGCCTCCTCATTATATGAGCGAAGCTGAACGCAAAGCTGCACCAGAAATCACTTCCATGATCATCGATATCGGCGCTTTCAGCTACAAAGAAGCTGTTGAAATCTATAAAATTGGAATCGCTTCTCCAGTTATCCCTGAAGCAAACTGTACATACAACCCAAATAACGACTTACTGACAGGCAAGGCCTTTGACTGCAGGCTCGGTTGCACCTCCATTCTGGATACGCTCGATGCTTTGAAAGGTGAAAGATTGAATGTCGATCTCATTGCAGGATTTGACACCCAAGAAGAAGTTGGATGTCGAGGATCCATCATCACCTCAGAAACCATCAATGCGGATCTTGCAATCTGTTTTGAAGGCTGTCCTGCTGATGACACCTTCCTTCCTGCATATCAAAGACAGACA
>JAQVVB010000179.1 GCA_028699215.1 Sphaerochaeta sp.
AGGGGATGATGAATCACTTCTCCTGACTCTTGTGGGTACAGGATGAGGTCCAAAGTACATCTTTTAAGAAGCAGGTTCCTTTGAGGAGCGCTGCTGTTTTTTTTATTCATACAGCAACTTGTATACTCATAAAGGGAAAAGTTCATGAATATACTTCTCCATTTTCAATGGGATATCCATCTTTCCTCGATGACATGCAAACAATAAAAGACAGGCAGCTACGGTATTGTAGTAGCTGCCATTAAGGTAACATAAGAAAGAGCATTGAATGTTTTTTTGGATTTTTCCTGTATCCATTATCTAACGGAAATAAGGGTCAAGATGATCTTAAGATTGTCCTTTATCTTAGTTCTGTCTTGTCTCAACGTACCAAGCTTCTGATTTCATCGATTTGTTTATCGTTCAAGTTGAGTATGTCAGAGTTTTCTCCACTTGTTGAGGAATCTTCAATCAAGATCAACTTGGTTGTTTTTTGTGTAACGGTGTTGTGCCAAAGCGATTGAGGAATATTGTACACTTGGTTTTTTTCCATGGAAACGGCATGTATGGAAAGTCCTTCGATCGTCTCGTTTGCATAGATCAATGAGCAAGAACCTTCCAAGAGAACAAATAGTTCATCACTTTTGTTATGTCTCTCCAGACAATCAATTCCTGTTATATCGTTGCTGGGTTTCCAGTTTTTTATTCCAACCATCCATTTCCCATTCTCATATACCCTGGTCATTCCCTCGCCTGTAAAAGCGAAATTTTCAATTTGTTGCATGTGTCATTTTCTCCTTGCTATACTTCTTGCTTTGTTTGCTATATCTTCGGCGGTTAGATGAAAATATGAAAAAAGATCCTCAGGTTTGCCCGACTTCCCGAAAGTATCCATAATGGCAACCTTCTCAAATCCAAAGCCTTGGGGGAGGGTTCCTACCAGGCTTTCAGAAACTGCTGAGGCCAAGCCTCCAATCACCGAATGCTCTTCGGCCGTTACGATTCCCTTTACGCTTTTTGCGATTTGACGGATGGTTGTAACATCAAAAGGTTTAAGCGAATGGACATTGACAACTTTCGTACTGATTCCTTCTTTTTCAAGCATCAAGGCTGCATGTAATGCTCTTTCAGTCATCAATCCTGTTGAAATGAGGGCGACATCCGTACCTTCACGGAGTGTCACCACTTTTCCAATCTCAAACTGAGTATCCTCAGTGGTGATATTTGACACTACAGGTCTCGCAACACGAATGTAAACGGGTCCATTGATTGTAGCCGCCGCTGCGATGGCTTTTTTCATTTCAATAGGATCACAAGGTACGAGAACCGTCATGTTGGGGATCAATCGCATTAATCCGATATCTTCGATTGATTGGTGGCTTCCCCCATCTTCTCCAACACTGATTCCGGAGTGAGAACATGCAATTTTCACATTGGTGTTGTTATAAGCTATTGCATTCCTGATGATTTCATAGGCTCTTCCGGCTCCAAATAGGGCAAAGGTGCTTGCGAATGGAATGAGACCTGAATGAGCAAATCCTGCTGCTGCACTCATCAGGTTTTGTTCAGCGATTCCATAGTTGAAAAAGCGATCAGGATATCGATCGGCAAACATGCTGGTCATGGTTGCATGTGCTAAATCTGCATCGAGAACCACGACCTTACTGTTTTTTGTGCCTAATTCGACCAGTGCTTCGCCATAGGCTACTCTTAATGATTTTGCGTCAGACATTGACTTCCACCCCCAGTTCTTTCATTGCTTGTACATATTGTTCTTTGTTTGGAGCTTTTCCATGCCATCCTGCCTGGTTTTCCATAAAGGAAACTCCTTTTCCTTTTACTGTTTCACAGCAAATGAATTTAGGTTTTCCTTCAGTAGGGGCATTGAGTGCCTCGACAATTGCTTGTATGTCATGACCATCAACCTTAAAACAGGAAAAACCAAAGGCTTCATATTTGGCAATGATGTCACCTAAACTCATCACCTGTTCGTTCGTTCCATCAATCTGAAGCCCGTTGTGGTCCAACAGAAATGTGAGATTATCCAACTTGTAATGAGAGGCAGCCATGGATGCTTCCCAGATGAGTCCCTCTTGGAGTTCTCCATCGCCGAGGATGGCAAAAACCTGATAATCTTTCTTAAGGTATTTGGCTGCATTTGCCATACCTCCAGCAATGGCAGCTCCCTGCCCCAGAGATCCCGTATTGACATCTACCCCTAAGGTTTTCACCATATCGGGATGCCCCTGCAAGTGGCTGTCGATTTGGCGGAATGAAGAGAGGTCTGATTTAGGAAAATAATGCAAGTCGGCAAGAATTGCATATAAAATCGGGGCAGCATGACCCTTGCTCAAGACTATTCTATCACGGTCTTCCCAATGAGGATCTTGTGGATTGATGTTTGCAACATTGTAGTACAAAGCCATAAGGATCTCTACGCAAGATAAGGATCCTCCTGGATGACCCGACTGACTTTTATACAGCATGGTTAGGACGTCCGCTCGCAATTCTCGAGCTTTCACGGTTTGTGAAGCTATATCCATTATTTTTTGCCTCCTGTTTGTTATCCTTTGACCGCACCCGCGGTTAAACCTTCAACTAGACGTTTCTGAGCGAAGAAAAACATGATGCAGACTGGTATGATGGTGACGATCCCTCCAGCTGTCAGAAGATCCCACTGGACTCCCAACTGTCCAATGAGGTTCTTCAAGGCAACCGGGATGGTCCTGTTTTTTTCATTGGTGAACATGACCGCGAATGTATATTCGTTCCACGATTGCATGAAAATATACACTCCTGTAGCTATCAGACACGGAACCAGTATAGGGAGAATTATCTTTATGAAAGCCTGCGTGCGATTCGCTCCATCAACCATTGCCGCTTCTTCAAGGGATGAGGGAAGGTCGTTGATATATCCGTTGAGCAACCACACCGAAAAAGGGATGGTAAAAGTCGTATAGGATAGGATCAAAGATCCAGGAGTATACAGCAGGCCGAGTTTTCTCATTATGGTATATAAAGGAATAAGAAGTAGAACAGTCGGGAACATGTTGTTGGTGAGAAACATGATCATGAACCCTCGTTTTCCCTTGAACTCAAAACGTGAAAAGGCATATGCAGCCATTAGTGCGACCAAGAGGGTTATCAAGGTGGTGCTGGAGGCAACGACAAAGCTGTTGAACATGGGTTTGAAAAAGGTGAATTCCTTAAAAAGCTTTACGTATGAAACTCCAGTGAAATTTTTTGGCCAGTAGGTAACTGTTTCTCCATAGAGTTCCGCTGTAGGTTTTACTGAAGTGACAAAGGTCCAATAGAAGGGAAAGAGCAAAAATATCAGCAATACCAAAAGAGGTATGAAAAAGGTGATGATTCTGAGTAGTTTTCTTCGTGCTTTGTTTGCCCTTGTCATGCTGGGGTGGGTATGGGTTTTCATGAGCACTCCCTATTAGTGTTTCTTGAACATCGACCGTAGATACGGAACTGCGACAAACGACAAGAGAATCATCAAGAATACCGACATGGTCGATGCATATCCAAGATTCATTGAGTTTGCTTTATTGAAGATATATACACTGAGAGTCTGGGTGGCATATGCAGGGCCTCCTTCCGTCATGCTGAAGATGACGTCGACTGAATTTGCAACCCATATGATGCGAAGAAGGGTGGTGACAAAAATGGTATTTCGGAGAGAGGGAATGGTTATGAAAAATAGTTTTTGATATTTTTTGGCTCCATCGATATCTGCAGCCTCATAAAGTGCTGAAGGTATACCCTGTAGACCTGCTAGGAGCATGATTGAAAAGAATGGAATGCCCTGCCAGATGATGGTTACGATGACTGCAGGAAGAGAGGTGCTCTTTTGTGCTAGGAAAGGAATGAATTCATCACAGACTCCTAGTTTTATCAACAAGTCGTTCAATACTCCATAGTTTCCATCATAGATCCATCTCCACATTAACCCAATGAGAACTCCAGGGGTGACCCATGGTATGAGACTGACAGAACGTACGAAGCCGCGCATCAAAAAGTGTTGGTTGAGAATCAATGCAAGAGCAAACCCTAAAATGAATTGGAAGCCAACTCCAAATAGTACCCAAAGAAGGGTTCTTGCTATGGACGACCAGAAAATTGGGTCTGCAAGTACACTTCCATAGTTCTTCAGCCCACTGAATCCGATGGCACTTGGTCTACGAAGGTCATAGTTTTGAAAACTCATGAGCAAAGCATTGAATACAGGAACAAATACGACCAGTATTACAAAAATCAATGCTGGGGCTATAAGAAGGTATGGATAGATTGCAAACTTTCTTGTGTTCATCTAGTACTGTTCCTATGCATGTTTTCAGGATCAAACTGTCGGTAGACATAGAGGTGTCTACCGACAGAACAAAGGTATGGTTATCGATAGAGGTCCTTCTGTAGAATATCCATTGCCTGTTGAGCAGTTATTTCTCCGAAGAGAGCTCTTGCTATTGTGTTGGGCCATGTTACGGAAATCCATTCTGTCGTGGTATCGAGAATGGGGAATATCCCAGCATAGGACACAGAACTCATCGAGGCTTTCATGAAACGGTTGTTCTGGAATATCGGCTGGTCCTGAACTGCTTTGCTTACCGGTACGTTCATTGTAGCTTCATTCCATGTGGACTGGCCTTTGCCTGCTGCAAGGTATGCGAGCCATTCAAAAGCAGCATCCTTGTTCTTACAGGATTCAAACATGACATTTTCGGTGTCGCCCATTGATGTCCATTGACCTTTTCCTGCGGGGAAGGGGAAAGCGGATACGTCATCGCCAAAGGTTTCAACCATGCCTATGGCTGATCCTGTATGATGAATGGTCATAGCTGTTTTTCCACTCTTGAAATTGGCGATGATTTCACTGAAACCGTCAGATGGTGCTGTCGGTGGTACATAGCCATTCTCGAAAATATTAATGAAATCCTGCATTCCTGCCACCGATTCTTTCGTAGTCAAATCTGCAAGACTTCCACCTCTTCCGTAAATGAAACTACCCCAAGGCTCCTGTCCTCCCTTGGCTCCGCGCATCCCGAATCCATAGACATCGGTTTTTCCATCGCCATCAGTATCACGAGTCAGTGCTTTGATTGCAGCGAGAAAGTCCTCATATGTTTTAGGTACATCAATTCCCGCGGCCTTGAACATGGATGGGCGGTAGTAGACATAAAGAATCTGGGTGTTCCAAGGCATGACATGTATGTTGTCGGTTTTTCCTGCTTCTTTCATGATGTCAAACAGATTCTGGTCAATGCCGGCTTTTCCATCCCAATCCTTCAAGAATGGGTCAAGATTTGCAAGAAGGTTGTTGGCAGTGAAAAGTGGTGTTGCTGTGAGTTTCCAAGAAGCTGTGTCAGGGCCTCCTCCTCCCATGACAGCAGTAAAGAGATTTTCACTATATTTACCACCATCCCAAGGATATTCTTCGGCAACAACAGTAATACCTTTACCGTTTGTTTCGTTGAAGTCCTTGACCATTTCCTGCATCAAAGCGGAATATTTGCTGTTGTCAGCCCAATACCAGTGGGTAATGGTCGCCCCAACACTTCCTGCTTTTACTGCATCCTCTTTAGCTCCTTGTGCAAATGTCATTGAAATGACAAGAAACACCAGTAAAAGAACGATAGTAAGTTTTTTCATAGATCCTCCTATTTTTTCTGCAGCTTGTTTACTGCAGTTTTTACCTATTTTCGGACCTCCCAAATTTTTGCTAGATCGATGTTTGCATCATTTGCAGCTTCTATGATGTGTT
>JAQVVB010000180.1 GCA_028699215.1 Sphaerochaeta sp.
GTTCGATATCCATGCATGCAAAGAGATCGTTTTGGTGTGATTGCTTCACCGATACAGCTGATTATGAATCTGCAGGATTGCCTAACCTCTCATGGTTTGCTATCCTTGCTCTCAGCGACTATAAGGAATGTATTGATATGAAAAGAACGATGGTAAATTCAACGGTTTGGTGTCTGATGGGGTTGCTCCTTGTCTGTATCCTCCTTCTGTCCAGTTGTGCATCACTTGCTTCTCCTTATGCATCAGAAACTCTGGTTTCTTCAGCTGAAGGGATGCAGGAATTCATAGTGACGACCTATGCCGAAGATGGTTTCCAGCTTCAGGGAAAACTTCGTCTTCCTGCAACGGGAGAAGTCGAAGCGTTGGTCATCTATGTAAATGGCTCAGGACCGAATACGTATGACAACAAACGTTCTCTTGGAGAGACGACGTTCAACTATCATGATTTCTTTGCACAGAGGTTTACGGACAACCAGGTTGCCTACTTCAGCTACAATACCCGGGGTGCGAATGTGGATGAAAATCCTCCTCTGTTCACTGTAGTCGATGAGGAGCTTTATAAAGCCTATACCGTGCAGAGTTCTGTTTCCGATATTGCCCATTGGGCCAGGCTCCTATCTAAAGATTCGCGAATCGGTAACAAAGACATCGTTCTTTTAGGATGGAGTGAAGGAGCTATCATCGCTGTGCGCGTCGTCCTTCAAGAAGATGTACCGATAAAAGCCTTGGTGTTGGCCGGACTTCCTGTCGATTCAATGAAAACCATCATGGAATGGCAGTTGGGAGGGGAGAATAGTATCCGATTCTATCAGGCCAACTTCGACATGAATGGTGATGGATGTGTATCACGTCTTGAGTTTGATTCCGATCCCCATGAGATTCTGGTGGCGCTGGGAAATCCAAATTTCTCAGATCTCGATTGCAACGCAGATGAAGTACTGACTGCTGAGGATTTCAAGCTTCTGCTTGCACCGTATCGTGAGATGATTTTTGATGCCATCGAACGTGATGACAACGTATGGCTCAAGGAAAACTATGGAGTTCAATTGACCAGCAACTGGTTCAAGAGCCATGCAGAGATTCCTTCAAATTTTGAGATGATTCCCCAACTCTCCCTTCCTGTGTATGTATTTCAAGGGGAGGCGGATGCCAATGTCCCTGTACAGCGTGTACTTGATCTTGCCTCACATATGCAGGAACTGGGAAAAACAAACTTCCATGTCCAGGTCTTTCCTTCCCATGATCATGACTTGAATTTCTTGTTGTATCCGTTGCAGCAAGTGGTTTCAGAAGGTCTGTCTTCCTTGGTTGAACAAACCATCGATATCTTTTCAGATACTGAGAACTGATGGAAAAAGTATGATTGTACCGTAGATCAGGTGAACCGTATTCTATCGGTATTTGTGGGAATGCCATCATGGACGTCCTGCCATGTGCCTGCTTTGTATAGTTCGTATCGTTCAAACGCGCATGGCAATCCCTTTGCCGTATATATATCCCTGCCATCCATGAGCTGGAAATGAAGGTGAGGGGCAAAGGAGTTGCCTGAATGCCCCACATTGCCGATGACTTCACCTTTTTGAACACGTTGACCCACTGAAACCTGAATGGATCCTGTTTTTAGATGTACGAATGCAGCATACACCTGTTTGCTGCATTCCATGATGATATAGTTGCCTGCAACGGTTTGTATATCGTCTTTATTGGAATTGAAAAAATGAGCATTTCTGAACGCTCTTGCTGTATCCGCCCAAAGATTTGTCCGTTGGCGTTCGTTATAGCCGTCTTTGGCTTCGACAATGATTCCATCGCACGGTGCATATACAGCTTGATTCCAACCATAATAATCGCAGAGAGGAACACCAAGAAAGAGATAGTGCAAGAAACTCACTCGATAGGCTGGGTAACCTTTTCTTTTCCAGTCCACCTGGATGAAGTCATATGCATATCGTGTTCCCCATCGGTTTGTGCCATGGCTTGGAATTCTCGAGCCTGGAGTGTTTGGGGTGAACCATTCTCCCCTCAGAGGGAATTCTACACGATTCATTTCACTTGCATGCATCAATTTACCCTCATTGAATGAGGAGCAATCCTTTGGACAATTCATCTGCCATTTTATCCAACTGTATGTGTTGTCTTCTCTGGGTGGTTTCTTTTTTCATACGGTTCACTAACGTAGGAGAAGGTTGGAGCTCATCGAGCCAACGTTCAGGAACAGCTTCCTTCCCATAGACAGCCCCACCGAGCATTCCGAAGATGGCTGTATTCGATCCTGCAGAGCCGCCTTTCATGACGATTGTTTCCATTCCTTCTTGCAGTGTTGAGGTGTTCAAAAGTGTGTGGAGAACAAGTTGCAAGGCAATGAGGACGGACTCTTGGTCATCGCCATCGCATATCTGGGGACTTCTCTTCTTTCCTGCTTGTAAAGCTGCAATGATTTTTGGGTCGAACCCATAGCGTCCAGCACTGGTGATCATGTATCTTGCAAGTTCCTCGCCATCTACAGGCTCTCTCACTGCTTTGGCTACAGATAGTGCGAGAAGTTTGCTTGCATCTTTGGCGACTTGGCTGAGGTGGGTCAGTTCACATTCACTTTCACTGAACTTCATGATTTCTTTTTCAGATTTGTTGGCACCGTAAATTCCAAGGGGAGCAATACGGATAAGAGCTCCATTTGATTCGCTCTTGGCCATGGGGGCTCCTTCCAAAGCCGGTAATAAGGAAGTCTTGGTTACCACCGGTTCTTCCTTCACCCATTTTCGGTAGGAAGCTTTGATATGGTCAGGAGTAAACCGTTGGTTGAAGATAAGGCTTTGGGCAAGGAGAATGGTCAATTCACTCTCTTCCGTGATCTCCCCACAATCCCCGAGCGTTCTCTCTTTGGAGTACATTTCAACAATCCCTTCTGGAAACTGTTCGAGAAGGTCTCGTTCTTTTTCGCCTTCAGCCTGCGATCCAAATGCATCTCCGATGAAGACTCCTAAAAGGCATCCTGATGCGCGATCTTGTTCGTCCATATACCTGCTTTCTCCTGATTGGCATACCATACCGTATGTTGAATAAAAAAACGAGTGGTATTCTGTTGAGCTTATCGGGGATGGGAAAGCTCCATTTGCACCTTCTTTAAATCTTCTGGGATGTTGATGTGTTGAGGGCAGAGAGGAAGGCACTGTCCACACTCTGTACAGACCGGAGGTCTTGTGCTTTGCACCTCCGGATTTTCCCAACTTTTTTTCACACTTTCAAAATCCTGGAACATCCGATACTTATTCCACAGGGCGAAATTGCCAGGGATGTCGACTCCGAACGGACAAGGCATGCAATATTTGCATCCGGTGCAACCATTGCCCAGTCTGCTGAGCATGATATCGTGGATTTCTTTGAGAACCTGCCACTCATTGTCCTGCAAGGGAACGAACGGTTCAAATGTCTTCAGATTGTCTTCAACTTGTTTCAAATTGGACATACCACTGAGGATGACCTTCACATTGGGGTGGCTGGCTACCCATCGTAGGGCAAAAGATGCAGAAGAAGCTGTACGATCAAGTATTTGGAGCTTCGATGCAAGTTCTGGCGCTAGGTTTGCCAAAGAACCACCTTTGATGGGTTCCATGACAATGAGGGGAATCCCCAGTTTTTCACTCAATGCATACCCCTTGTCCCCAGCTTGGTCCTCTGTATCCAGATAGTTGTACTGGATCTGACAAAAATCCCAAGGCCGAAAGTTGGCTATATAGGCGAAGTCTTCATAGATGGAGTGGAAGGAGAAACCAAGATGCTTGATCTTCCCTTCTTTCTGTAAGGTTTCGAGATAAGCGACCACACCCAGTTCCACCATCTTGTCAAACGCTTTCTTATCGATGGAGTGGATCAGGTAGAAGTCGAAATAGGGGGTGTCGAGACGCAGCAACTGTTCATTGAACAATCGTTTTGCATCTTCTAGGGAGTTTACCAGCCACTGGGGAAGTTTTGTCGCCAGATAGAGAGACTTTCGATCTTTCTTTTTAAGATATTTTCCAATAAAGGGTTCACTCTCTCCATTGTGGTAAGGATACGCTGTATCGAGGTAATTAACCCCCGCATCAAGTGCAGTATCCAACATCAAGGTTGCTTGCTCTTCATCTATTTTTCCGTTTTGCGTCAAAGGGAGTCTCATTGCTCCAAATCCAAGTAGGGATGTGGTGCACCCAAGATTTTCGAAAGTTCTTTTTTCCATGTACATTACTCCTTCATTGAAATTAAAAGGGAATTAGCATGTCTCTCATACTCTACCATAGCATAGGATGCATGTTTGAAAAAGGCAGGATTCATAAACGTACAGGAGCATCCTCTAGGTGTTTGTTTGATATTCTTGCAAACTAATCAAGGCACGCAAGGTAATCCATTTTGAGTCTTTCCCCTTTTCCTCAATCGGAAACAAGAGTTTATCGTTGTAGGAGTTTTCCAGTTTCCAGACTCCTTGAGCGTTTTTTTTCTTCTCCACCAGTTCTATTGCATCCGAAAGTCGAGGATCATGAATTTTCAATCGTGCAAAGAGCGAGAGAAGCTCCAAGGCATCGGTTTGATACATCAGCGGAAATCCGAATTTTGTCCATCCAGGTTTGGAGACTTGATCCAGATGGTGACTTTTTTTATACAGATGGTGCTTGAGAAAGTATTCACCTATTTCATCGATTTTCGCGCAAACTGATGCATTTCTTTTTCCTTCAGGGATTTCGATCAGCGCCTTGAATGATTTGGCTACTCCCATGTGACAGGAATGGCTTCCCCAACAGTAACGATACCTATCATACATTTCTCCTTGGGGAGGAGGGGTATCACCATCATCAGTACGTTGATAGGTGCAGATCCAATCGATGGCCCTCTGGACCCGTTCATCTTCAAACCAACCCAGTCGAATGAGGGTGAATACCATATTCCCCGTCAAACAAGGAATGACCAACGTGGTGTTCCCTGTTTTTGATTGTCTTCTCTCCCCAGTGGAAAAGCCTCCCGTTTCAGGGCAAAAGCAGTGTTGGAGAATAAAGGAACAAGCTTTCTGGACTCGTTCGTCTTGAGGATCTGCATACAATTCTGCAAGTATCAACAACGTCCATACCGTTCCTTGGTATTTATTGGTATAGAAGGTGTCTTCTGTTCCCCACGAGCCATCTGCGTTCTGCAAGCCTAAGATTTTCGGTACAATTCCTGTGAGCATGATCTGCTTCTTGATTTGCAAGACCTCATCATCTGTGCAAGTCTTGTGTAAAAGATCTGTGAGAACTGCATGGCGAAGTGAAGGGTTGTCTTCTTGTAAAAGCCAAGCAAGGGTTTTATCGTTCATTACTCATATTCTCCTGAACAGTTCCCAAAATGCAATGATTATCTCATGGGGTATGAATTTGGCACATAATCGATGGATGGAAGCAAAACCATATGCTGAGACAGGTAGATTCAGATTACTTGCAATCAAGGCTTGTGCAACCACTCTTGATGGTGAGGCTGGAAAGAGATGATGTCTGACTGCATTTCCTCCTGGTGAGGCATGAGATATCTGGAGAAATTCTGTTTTCACCCAGTCGGGGCATACTGCTGTAACCCCAATGCCCTTTGGAAACAACTCCCAACGGAGTGCACGTGAATACCTGAGGAGGAAGGATTTTGTTGCTGCATAGACGTTGAGATACGGCAGTGGTTGGAACGCCGCGGCGGAACAGATGTTTATGATTCTTGCTTTCTTTTGCATGTAAGGCAGAGCGAGTTG
>JAQVVB010000181.1:0-3384 GCA_028699215.1 Sphaerochaeta sp.
GAAGTGAAGGATGGCAGACATTTTCAGTTCGGACCGAGTAGAAACAATGACAAAGCATTGAGAATTCTCGATAAAGAAGGTCAGGAACAGTTCCTGGCAACCATTCGATTCTATTAGAAACAAGGCGAAATTGAGGTGATGCATGCCCGAAATGATGAATGAGAGTAGATCAGACAGTAAGATTTCGGCAACTATCGTGCAACTATCACAAGGGGAGGTTCCCCAGAGTGAAGAAGTATTGGATGATATTTCGGTGGGAATCCAATTCATTACAGACTTTTGGCGAGAACGTTACTTTCGAGAGTTCATCAAACTCGGAGGAAGCAAGATTAAGTTCATCACCGGACAGCGGGGTAGCGGGAAAACCCATACCCTGCATCTGGCAACGGGGATAGCAAAAAAAGAAGGATATGTAACGGTCTCTTTTTCTGCAAAGGATATTTGGCTTAATGATTTCCGAGAAGTCTACCTGGAAATTCTTTCTCAGTGCAATATTGTAGAACTCTTGCAACAATGTAGCCACTCGATTGTTTCGTCCATGGGGTTTTCGTGGCAAGACATTCCCTCAGGAATGACCTTTTTGGACTTGTTGGGTCAAAACGGCCTTGCTGATGCTTTGACAAGAAGAGAAATCCGTTTGCAACTTAAACAGATGTTTCTCGATAATCCTCTTTTGGACAACAACTTTGCGCTTGCTTGCAGTCTTATCTGTGGGGGAATCCTGGGGCATCCTTTTTTGGAAGAACAAAACAAAGATCTGTTACTTGCTTGGCTCAATGGAGACAAGAAGATACGGGTATCTATTCTTCGCCCTCTTGGAATGGCCCCTAGTAAGATCACAAAATATAATGCACGAAACATGTTGCGTTCCCTTGCTGAAATTGTACGACTCAGTGGCTATTCAGGTCTTTTCATCACCATTGACAACTTGGAAGTCTTATTGGATTCGTCCGGTATGAATCCAATGCATTATACTAAGATGAAACGTGAGGATACCTATGAGAGTATTCGCCAGTTAATCGATGATATCGACAACTTCCGCAACATCATGTTTGTGTTCGGCTTTAATCGTGATCTTATGGATAATGAAAACGCTGGATTCAAATCGTATCAAGCACTTTGGATGCGTATTCAGAATGAAGTCGTTGCAAACAGGATCAACAAGTTCAATGATATTGTGGATTTGGATCAGATAGCTTCTCAAGAGTATACTCCCTCTCTTCTGGTGGAGATGTCCAGACGTCTTGCCAAGGTAGTGAATCATATAAATCTGCAGGCTTCAGTATTGGACGAAGAGAAGGCTTCCCAGCTTATCAAGCAAGCTAAGATAGGCAGTGTCTCTCTTTTGCGTCTGGTCAGCCAAGCAACGTTGGGGTTCCCCATCAATCCTGTACAGGAGGCTTCCGATGACCTTTGACTTTGAAGCAAGACATATCATAGAGGCTCTTCGTTCCGGTATCCCCTCCCGTTCTGTTGGACAATATTTTTCTGAATCACGTCCCCAGATGATACAAGAAATCGTCACTCATTTGGATTTGGTTCGAGAAGAAGGTCTTTCTACCGGTATGATCATAAGTGGCAAGTATGGTGAAGGTAAGACGCATTTACTCAATACCGTGTTCAATCTGGCACAAAAGAACAACATGGTGGTTTCTACGCTTTCTTTAAGCAAGGAAACCCCTTTGGATAAGTTGTATCTGGTGTACCAGAAACTGGTAAGCAATACCTACCTTCCTGGGCGTTTACAACCAGGTTTCTCCCAAGAGTTGTCAAGACTTACTCCTAATGGACCTTTAGCAAAAGAGATGTTGTTGTTTGCAGCCAAGCAACTGGAAACCGATCGTTTGTACTATTTACTTCGTTCCTATTTGAATACAGATGACCAGGATGAGCAGTTCCAGTTGCAGACTGATCTTGAAGGGGATTTTATTGCCAACCTACAGATAAAAAAGATTTATCGGCGTATTTTCCAAGAGAAGGTCAATTTCAATGTGAATTTTGTAAAAACAAAACACTGTCAGGACTATTTTACCTTTCTCAGCCATTTCTTTAAACAGCTGGGCTATAATGGGTGGGTGATTCTTTTTGATGAATCAGAGCTGATGGGACGGTTGAGTAAACAGGCCAGAATGAAAGCATATTTCAACATGGCAGGTTTTCTTTTTCCTCGGAAACAGTTGGAATCAACGTTTTCAATGTTTGCTTTCAGCGCTTCTTACAGTGAAGATGTCATTGAGGCCAAGGGAGAGTTCACTAACCTGGCCTCTTTGTATGGGGAAAATCTGGAACCAATAAACAGTGTCCTCAATGCGATCAACCAAGCTCCTCAGTTGGATCCTCTTACAAATGAGGAAATTCATGAAGTGTTGGAAAAAATCATTGTTTTCCATGGTAAAGCATATAATTGGCAACCTCAGGTACAGATTGCCGATATCTTTAAAACTGTGGAGAGTGGAGGGTATTTGCTCCGGTCGAAAATTCGAACGGCCATTGAATATCTTGATCAGTTGCATCTCTATGGCAAGGTGGAAAAAAGCACGATAGCTCAGTTGAGTCGAGAAAGCTTTATGGAAGATGGCACTGGCGAGATGCCGGTACTCAATGATCTTTTGGACGATTGAGAAAAGGCAACATTCTTGGTGTAGTCATTTCTTTGCGTTCCTATTTCCAACAAGACACTTCTTTTTTTCTTGATATGTCTCATATACTACTCGAAATCTTATGTGTAACCTTCTTCCTAATTGACTGCAGTTTTCTTTAAGCAGACTTTACTTGAATCTGTCTGGTTGATTTCTTTGGAAGTATGGGAAGGTAAAGCAAAAGCAATAGTTTCTTGTTCTCTGTTTGGAAGGTTTTCTCTTGGAGATAGACTGCAATCACTTTTTTCCTGCTCATGCTCTTGCCTGTGTTGGCGTAGGAGAAAAGCTTCAAAATAATCATTGAGAATTTTCTTAAGCAACTCTGGGACGCCCATACCTGCTTCAGATGCTATCTTATCCGCAATATCATGAAATTCATATTGCAGAGTCACGGAATATAATCCGAATGGTGTTACCAATAGTTCTCCCCCTGCGGCTGAACTAACCCTTCTCAATAAATCATATGTGGGCTTGCCTTTCATTCTCAGAAATCTTGAAATGGCACTCTGTGTAGTACCTGCTTTGTCTGCGATTTCTTTCTGCGAATAACCGTTCAAGCTTTTCAAATGTTCGTAATCTGTTATAAAGGATGCCAAAGCCTCCATTTCCTCAACCCATTTTGCATAGTCTCTGTCGGTTTTTCTTTCATCTTCGAAAATCTCTGAGACAGGTAAGGTTTTCATTTTGTATCTCCAAATTAATAGTCTATAGACCATGTTAGGTTTTTCATGAAATCTTTTATCGC
>JAQVVB010000181.1:3484-5732 GCA_028699215.1 Sphaerochaeta sp.
CTCCACGTATATGTTCAAAGCCCTATGGCTGGTATGCCTAGATTCCGTAGAAAGCTGAGGTGTAAAGCTTTTTCACATCCTCTACACAGGGTTTTCCTGGGTTGGTAAGGGTGCAAGGATCTTCAAAGGCGTTCTGACTCATGCGGTCCAGGACTTCAAGGAATTTTGCCTCAGAGAAATCGACCTCAGTGCAATCTTTGAAACAGGTGGGGATGTCCATCTGCTTGTTCAGCTGTTGCACGGCTTTGGAAAGATCGTCTATTCCAAGAAGCTTTTCAGCATAGGCATATTTATCAGATACCTTGCGGTTGTAGGCAATGATGTATGGAAGCAGGATGGCATTGGCCAGTCCGTGGGTAACCCCGAATTCTCCTCCGATCTTATGCGCCATGGAGTGGACCAGGCCCAAGGAAGCGTTGGTGAAAGCCATACCGGCTAAGGCAGAAGCTTCGTGCATGTTTTCCCTGGCGACCAGGTTCTTGGGTTCCTTATAGGCAACTGGAAGATTTTCAAGTACCAGCTTGATAGCCTGAATGGCATATGGATCGGTGAATGCAGTTGCAGCAATGGAAACAAGTGCCTCACTTGCATGGCAAAGGACATCCATACCGGTATTGGCGGTGATGTGCTTTGGCATGGTCATGGGCAGACTGGGGTCGAGGATTGCAATATCAGGAACCATATCAGCAGCCACGATGGGGTACTTGATGTGCTTGTGGGTGTCGGTGATGACAGAAAAAGCGGTGATTTCTGAAGCCGTCCCACTGGTGGAGGGGATGGCGATGAATTGTGCTTTTGTTCGCAAGGCAGGCATGGAACCAGGTTGGATGATGGATTCAAAGGTGATTTCTGGGTGTTCATAGAAGCACCACATGACCTTTGCGGCGTCAATTGCAGATCCTCCGCCAATGGCGACGATCCAATCTGGGGAGAACTCAAGCATTGCTTGTGCTCCACGCATTACGGTTTCAACGGAAGGGTTGGGTTCCACTCCATCGATAAGAATGGATTCGATTCCAGCTTGTTTCAACAAGGCTTCTGCTTGATCGAGGAAGCCGAACTTTTTCATGGAATTCCCGCCGGTGACCAAAGCTGCTTTGGTGCCTTTCAGTTCAGAAAGCTTCTGTAAAGCCCCTTCTCCATAGTAGATGGTTCTGGGAATGGAAAAACTCATTACACCCATAGTATGTCTCCTTCTGTAGGTTTGTTTGCTATGGGAAGTATATCGATAATTCTTTATCGTGTTAAGATGGTTTTAGCAAAAATTGATAAATATATGTAAAGAAATATATATAAATCAAAAGTATTCTATTAAAAAGAAGAAATATGTAATTTAAATTAAAATAATAATCTAAATATTACTAAAAAAGAAACATAAAGATAATTAAATTAAGTTTATTATAATAGTGAATCCTTTTGGTTGAAAACATACCTCTATGTGCAGGTAATTTGAAGAAAACAGAGCATGAAACGACAACAATGCTCCTGGAATCCAACAGGAGCATTGTGTAGACAAATGATGGTACATGAAGAATAAGATCTGCTTCTTAATCAGAAACCCTACATATCAAAAGGGTTCTTCGGCCTTCTCTATTTCTTGCATGTGCAATTGGGTCAATGCGATTTTCCGGACCGCCTTCGAGTACGTCTGACTTGAAGGTGGAAGACGTGAGGCATTGAAGGTCTGTTTTAAAGGCTGCAGGGAAAATGTGGATTCTGAATCTGTGCATGCAAAAAGTGTGGAAGCATCCAAAAGGTCAACGCTCAATGCGTTGGTATCAAATCCCAAGCGGTGCTTCTTCAAGGATGTATCGGAAGCAATCCTCTTTTCTTCTCGCAAGGTCTGTAAGCGGTAGGTCAACTTTTTCAGCATGATCGCCATCTTGAGCCTCCTTGCCGGTCTGATACGGTTAGTATAAAGCATATTCTGTCGATAGGATATTCTATTGTGAGAAATCGGGAAATTCATGGTTTTTTCACAGTTTCTTCACTGTTTGTTCATCTGATGGTGGTTAACTATAGCCAACAAACCACAGAAGGAGGAAATGAAACTCCCGATGGAGGTTTGTAAGATCAAGGCTTTGCAAGACAAGGCACCTGATACCAGAGCAGGAAACAAGAAGGGGATGATGAATCACTTCTCCTGACTCTTGTGGGTACAGGATGAGGTCCAAAGTACATCTTTTAAGAAGCAGGTTCCTTTGAGGAGCGCTGCTGTTTTTTTTATTCATACAGCAACTTGTATACT
>JAQVVB010000182.1 GCA_028699215.1 Sphaerochaeta sp.
GTTGCAACAAGACGAGCTTCAAACCAATTGAAGGAAAAGCCTTACCGATCAAACAACTTTGCAAAGATGATGCACGTGATATCGTAACGCTTTATCAACACATAGAAGAATTTGCCAAACCGTACCTTGAACACACTGAAGAAAAATTGGTTCAGACAGCCAACAACTACGAAAAAGGTGGTGTTGGTTTTGGCCTCTACATGGACGACAAGCTGATTTGTACCGCTTATAATACAGCAACAACGACAACCGGGGCCATGATCGTAGGAGTGGCGACCCATCCAGACTACCGCAAACAAGGATATGCTTCCCAGGTTGTCACCCGACTCTGTTCATTCAGTTTTGAATCAGGACTTGATTTCCTCTGTCTCTTCTATGACAACCCACAGGCTGGAGCCATCTACAAACGAATTGGGTTTGAGACAATCGGGAGATGGAGCATGCTGAAATTCTAGGAAAAAGAAGCCTTATGAGAGCTGAAAGAAAACAGACTAGTTACAGATCGAGTATCGATTTACCTGCATGCACTTCATCCCAATTCATTGAAAAATCAGCTACTGCCTTATGAATGGAAGGCATGTCCAAACCTGTTGAAAGGAGCTCTGGACGAACTGTACAACACCCAGCTCCATTGGCATATGCACTGGTAAGTTCTGCGATATTCTTGAAACTTGCAGAAAGCACCTGGGTATTGCTGGTGTTGGTCCAAAGCAGGCTGCTGAGTTCTTTGATGACTCTATTTGCATCGATGTCATTATTGAGCATCCTATCGTAGAACACCGCAATGTATTTAGCCCCACTGAGCATGGCGAGAATCCCCTGTAGGGTGGAAAAAACTGCAGTTGCAGTTATGTTGAACCCCTGCATGGAAAGATGCTTGATGGCTTTCAATCCCTCTTCATTTACAGGAATGGCAACGTAGGTGTTCTCTTTGAGGATGCTGCAAATGCGCTCAGCTTCTGCGATGATGGTATTCGCATCCTGCCCAACAACCTGGACATGCAATGAGCGTTCTTCACCGATAAGCTTACGAATGGATTTCAAGTGCCCGAAGAAATCCAGATTGCCTTCGCTTTGCATCTGGTTCAAGTTAGTGGTGACCCCGCTGATGGGATAAAGCGACATTGCCCGTTCTATCTCAAATAGATTGGCAGTATCAAGCATCAATTGCACTGTGTTGCCTCCCTTTCGCTTCTATAGTGACATACATCCAGAAGGAGGACAAGAACCCAAGATCCATTCAATTCTTGACAAAGGAGGAAGAATGTTTGACGATTCATCCATGTCCGACACCATTCTGAGCGACAACTACTTCTTCTACGAACCAGACCTTCAGTTGAAGGTCATCAAACGTGATCCGGAATTGCCGTATCGCCTGCACAGCCATGAATTCAACGAATTGGTATTTGTCATCGGGGGAAGAGGAATCAACTACACAAAACATGACGAACAGGAGCTTCGCGAAGGAAGTGTCTTTTTCATCCCCCCCGGAGTGGAACACGGCTACAGGGAAGTACAGGATTTAGTGCTCTACAATATCCTTATCGGAAAGAACCTCTTGTCAAAGAACTTTCTTGACCTCTCCAAACTACCAGGATTCGTCTCCCTGTTCCTCGTCACCGACCATATTCCATATCTCTTGCTCAACCCCTCGCAATGCACAGAACTGATACCTACTTTGGCAATGATGGAAAAGGAATCTGATGACCAGAGCTATGGTACAGGATCAAAAACCCTCGCCTATGCATATATGTTGGACCTCGTCGTCTCACTCTCCCGAATCTATGACGAGACCCCCCATGAGAACAACCAGAGAATCAGACGGCTTTGGAAGGTCATCGCATACATGGATGAAAACAAGCACAAAGCCCTCACATCTGAAGAACTTACAGAAGTGGCAAACATGAGCACCAGCACCCTGAACAGGTATTTCAAGACCTGCACAGGGTTGTCTCCCATTGAATTCCACATCCATAAGAGAATAGCGCATGCCTGTACGTTGATTCAAAAACACGATCTGTCAATGACAGAAATCGCTGAAGCAACGGGGTTCATCGACCCAAACTACTTTTCCCGACAGTTTCGCAGGATTATGGCGATGAGCCCCAAAGAATATCAGAAAATCTTTACCAGTCGATTCAGTTGATCGACTCCAAAGCAGTCACAGCACTCGAGAAGAAACACGCTTCACCCAGTTCCTCGGTGAAATCGAGACGGTTGAACATGCTCATGACCGCAGGTTGCACGCCACAAAACAAAACCGGCACATGCACGTTCCTACACATCTTCACAATTTCTGTGAATTCATTGACAGAACTATGATCGATGCTGGGCACTCCTCTGAGAGAGAAAATGATCCTTTCCGCTTTCTCGCCCAACAGTGATTCAACCTTTTTGGTCAATACTTCCTGAGACCCAAAGAAAAGCGATCCATCAACATAGACGACTTTGGTATTGCCGGCTTTCTTCGCCACCTCTTCGGTGACATCATCGACCTCGATGGATATCTTATTGCTCTTCACCACAAACATGACCATGGAAAACACGATGCCGATCATAATGGCAAAGGTCAAATCGAAAATCACCGTTGACACCATCGTGATGGTGAACTGCGAAATGGAGGTCTTGATTCGTTTCTTGAAAATCTGCTTGAGGGCATGCCATTCATTCATTCTCCAAGCAGTCACCATCAACACGCCACCAAGGGCGGCAAGAGGAATCCTGCTCATATAGGAACCCAAGAGAAACATGGAAGCCATCAATCCGAGCGCATGAATGATGCTGGTCATCCGCGTCTGCCCACCACTCTTGATGGCTACACTGGTACGTGCAATTGCTGCAGTGGCAGGGACCCCTCCAAAAAAGGGAATCAAGGTATTGCCGATTCCCTGGGCAAACAGCTCACGGGTGGCATTGAGCTTCTCATTTTTCATCTTTCCCGCGGAAGCACCACAAAGCAAACTTTCCACCATTCCCAAGGCAGCAATGCTGATGGCAGGAGAAAGGTAGTTTGAAAGCTCAGATAGATGAAGATTTTCAAAACGTAAACGATTTTCCCCCAACAACGTACGAGGAATTGCTCCCACTTCAGCTACAGGAAGATCCAAGAACATCTGCACCACTAAGGCAATGATGATGCCAAGCAGCGAAGCAGGAAGTTTTGCATTCCATTTTTTCGGCCAAAACACCATGAGCAGAACCACCAGCATGCCATAAAACACTGTCGGCAAGTGGATTGAGAATCCCAACTCTCCATAACTGATCAATCTTTCAAGGGCGGTCTCACCCTGAGAAGTGGTCCCGAAAAAGTTATCCAACTGACCCAACGCAATGATGACGGCAATACCACTGGTAAAACCAGTGACCACAGGACTGGGAATATAACTGACCAACGCGCCAACCCGGAGCGCTGCAGCGATGATGAGGATGATGCCGCTGAGCATACCGGCGATGAATACGCCATCTGCACCATGACGAGCTGCTAGTGCAGCCAAAATAGCGGCCATTGCTCCTGTTGGACCGGAAATCTGGAAAGAAGCCCCACCCAAAGCTCCAATGACCAATCCTGCCATGATGGCAGTTATAAGCCCAGAAGCTGCATCCAAACCAGAACTTACACCAAAAGCAAGCGCCAGAGGAAGCGCAACAGCCGTTACGGTGAAACCTGCAAGCAGGTCCTTGGAAAACACTGAAGGAGAATACCCCTGAAATTCTTTTCTCAAGTCACGGAAAAACGAGACCTTAAGCGGCCTTCTTGTAGTACTCATTGCACCTATCCTTACTAGAATTATGGCACAGAGCATATCCATTTTATGCAAAGTGTACAAGGAGCTTTTCCCTGTACCTTGCGTCTATAAGCGTGAAAAAGTGACGGAAGCTAAAAGTCGAGAGAAAATAAAGTTATTCCTACTTTTTCTCTGGGATTATTTCTATCCAATATCCATCGGGGTCGGCGATGAAATAAATCCCCATGCCTTCATTTTCATAACAGATGCATCCCATTTCATGATGCTTTGCATGCGCTTGCTCCATACTATCGGTTTCAAACGCCAGATGGAATTCGTTGTCTCCCAGGTTATAGGTTCCTTTTTCCCAATTACGCAACCACGTAAGCTCCAACTGATGTTTTGATGAACCATCCCCTAAAAAGACAAGGATGAAGGAACCGTCAGAGGCTTCCTTACGACGTACTTCAACCAAGCCCAAAGCCTCCTTATAGAAAGTCAGGGACGTATCGAGATCGGTTACGTTGAAATTATTATGTGCAAAATGAAAGGTCATACAAGCCTCCATGTTTGATGTGTATGTTCAATAAGCATACAGGATGTCGTACCTGTTTCCAACTCTTGCTCCAATTTTTTACAAACAGAAAAATCGCCCCAAAAGTGCATGGGAAACAACGTAGAAACCGTGCAGTGTTGCAACAGTTCTTGAACTCCAAGACTATAATACTCTTCCAAACGGGGGTCTACAGGAACAAAGGCAATATCAAGGGTGCTGGGAAGACGTTTGATTTCCTCTAAATACTTCTTGCCCATCTGTTCATTCCAGCTCTTGCTTTCACCCTTCCAGTACCAGTCATTCAGATCTGCTGCAAAGTACAGGACCTTGGTTTCCACTTTCAGTATAAAAGCCACCCCTTCATCAGTCGATTTCACGGTTGCAACTTCCACTTCATCAAAGACAAGCGTCTCATGAGGAGAGATGAAATGACAATTTTCCAACAAAGATTCAGGAACTCTGGTCCTATAAATATCAGAAGAGAGAATGTAGGTTATCTGAGGGTGCACAATAGAGAAGATGACTGGAGAAAAATGATCCCCATGGTGATGCGAAGCAAATACATACAGGGGCTTCTCTTTGTTGAGAGAAGGCAACTCCCCTTCGAAATAATCGAAGAGCAACAGGCAACGCTCACATTCAACAAGAAAACTGCTGTGGTGAATATAGGTTATATCCATGCGTATACGATGAAACATTGAAGAGAAGGTGTCAAGAGGAGAAAAGTTCTTGCTGGAGAGAGCTCTCATACCATGCTATAGTACGTGATGGAGGAATGAATGATGCAAATTCAGGTGGTGGATGCGAAAGGAACGGTTTTGAACAGCAGTCATGAAAGTGGAGCAGGAGTTGCGCTGGTTCATCTTCTCCCGTACCAAACAGGAGACAGGATACTCATACATGTTGAAAAAAGTGGACTCTATACACTTCAGCTTGACGAATCGATGGGCAAATGTGAAGTCTACCTGCAAGAACATGCCAGCTATGAAGTTCCTATCGATCCACTACAGAAAACCTGTTTCCCTTTGCAGGCCTTCAATGGAGACAAACATCTGTTGACACTCGAGAGAGCTGAAAACAGATATAGGAATCTTGCCCTCAATCCTTATGACAACCACCACACCAAAGGTATGTATCCCCATGCCACGGCGAATGTGGAAACCCGGAATGAAATGGTGTTTGCTGCCCGTAATGCCATCGATGGAATTTTAGAAAATCGCAGCCATGGAGACTATCCCTATGCGAGCTGGGGCATCAACCAAAACCCTGAAGCAGAACTCTCCCTTGATTTTGGACGGGCGGTGATCATCGATCAGGTACGAATCACCCTTCGTGCCGACTGGCCGCATGACAGCTGGTGGACGGATGCGACCCTCACCTTCAGTGACGGTGAAACCTATTTGTGCAAACTCGAAAAAAATCCTCTGCCCCAACGCTTTGACGTAGGAGA
>JAQVVB010000183.1 GCA_028699215.1 Sphaerochaeta sp.
GAAGCCGGGTTCTTGGCTTTTTTAGAGAGTGAGGCTTCCATTTTCTGTAGGTCAAGAGAATTTTGCCCGGCAAAAAACTCTTCGATGACTTCAATGTGTGTCATGCCTGCTGTGTAGGGCGGGGTGAGTGCAATTTTAATCCTACTGGTGGTAAACCACGCCAAGGCAATGACCAATACGGTTACAGAGATGACAATCCAACCTTTATTTCGCCAGAAAATCTTTCTGTTGGCACGTTTTTCCTGATTTGCCAAAAAGGAAGCGCTTTGTTGCTGGGCTTCTCGCTCTGCATGCGTTGTGCTTGTTTGTTTGTTTTTCAGTGTCCATTGAAGGCTTTCTGTCTGGGTGAGAAACCAAGAGAGCGCAATTTGGCTCTCTTGGTTTCCGCTGCCATCCCGTTGTTTGGTAAGGCTGAGCTTGAGAGAATCATCGATGAATTCGATGGTTTTCTTGGGTAGCTCCAGATCACAAAGAGAGACCGGCAGCGCCCTGAAAGAGTCCTCCCTGGTACGCTTGTCTGCAAAGGGAGGAAAGCCTACGGCAGAAAGATAGAGCAATTGGACCAACTGATCGCAGAGTGAGAACGGTGCATGTATGCCATGATGAACATAGCAGGAGCTCTGTGCAAAACGGGTCTCTTCATCCGCACATGAAGATAACAGGTCGGCAAGACTCTGTGGAAGGATGAGAAATCCCCCATCTTCGATTCCCCAGATTCTCCAAAGTGGGAGAATGCCACTGGTGAGATTGAGGAATTTAGAAGGAAGCAGCATGAGAGCTTGAGCAAGTTCCCTTACCAGACCCAGCGCATTTGAACGTTTGGTCGTTGCGATGTCAGTGATGGGGTAGAGAGCAATAGGTTCAAAATAGAGACAACGTTTGTCATGTACAATAGACAAACCTTTCCAGAACCATTTTTCCAGTTTTTGGTTTTTGATGATGTACCCACAAGGTTTTTCTCCTTGCATGAGGTAGGAGGGAAGATCGATTTCTCTTGGTCCGATGGATATGCATGTATACGGCTTTTCATCAATTGTAGCGTTGAATATTTCGTTGGAACCAATCACCTTACATTTCTCCTTTGATAGCTGTACCATGCCAGACTATTTTTTCTTTCGTATCAATCGTGTCTGGAAGGCTTGCATACTGTGTGCCTTGGCTTGCAAGAGCAATGAACTTCCAAGTACTCAATCCCCATTTCTGTCGTTGCAAGGCATCCAAGGAAGCTATGCCGCAACTAGATATGGCTTTCTCTTTCTGGGCTTTTAGAAGTGGTTTCCCGGTTTCCAGAAGTTCGATCAGTGAGCGGGTTTGCGTGCAGGCTAGTGGAGATGGAAGCAATGCATTGAGATTCGCTGATACGATGAACAATGTATTGGGTACCATTGAAACTATGTTTTCCAAAAGCTCTGCATAGCTCTTGCTCTCTTTTGCTCCACGAGAACAAGAAAGGATGGGAAGCACCGGTACGCTTCCAAAATAGGAAGTGACCATGGGAAGGGTCAGCTCAATACAGCTTTCTTCAATGAAGTAACTGTCCTGGATGGAGAGGCTCTGGCCAAATTTAGCAACCAAGGAGTCCCGTATTGTTTGTGCAAACAGGACAGGACCATTGGGAAGGCTGATTCCTTCGCCGCTGGGGGCAAAGAGAAAATGTGGTGCATCATCTTCCAAAGGCTCTTGGTGTAAAGAACCAAGGACAACCACTAATTCAGGTTTTACTGAAGCACTTACACTAAACCCTGTATGAAGTAGTTCCAATACACCTGAGTACGATGCATGAGGTACAAGCAGGGCCCCTGGAAGTTTGGTGAGCAAAGGTTTTGATTCCCTGACTCTACACGCTGAAGCAAGTTCTTCTTGGTCTGCTGGATAGAAAATTGTATGGTGTTGGCTTTTATGCATGATCATCCTCTAAAAGTAGTCTCGCAAGGCGGTTTTCGTCCAGTACAACCGTCAGGTTTTTTTCTTGGGTGGGAATTACCAGTCCGGTTTTGCCTCCCTTGGTCCTTCTGAGGTATTTTACTTGCGTGTAATAGAGGTCTGCTCGTCCTTGGTTTTTGGCTTTGCTGAATACCAAGGCCAGATTTGCTGCATCAAGCAATACTTCCAAAGGAACGGTTTTTTCTTTTAGGTTTTTGATGAATACATACCCTCCCGGGCAGTCTCTGGTATGCATCCAGTAGTCGTTACCTTTTACCCAGTGTCGGAGCAATTCGTCATTTTCCTTGGCGTTACGACCGACCAATAGAGTGAACTGTCCACTGTGCAGGGTAAGGCCAGGTGATTGTACGGGGGTGATTTTGTCGGCGGTTTCATTTCCCAGTTCTCTTTTCAAGCGCTGGATGTCTGCCTTTTCGTTATCGGAAGGTGCAAGCAACCGTTCATACTTTTCCTGCATCCTCAATAATTCTGCTTCAGCTTTGGCATATTCGGTTTTTGCATTCTCAAAGGAACCCTTCGCTTTTTGGAAACGGTCATACAAGCGCGTGATGTTCTCGTTCGGACGGAGTTTTGGATCCAGAGGGATGGTGACAACGGTTTCACTCTCCCAGTCTTGTACGGATAGGGATGTCTCATGAGCTGTAAGGAGATGGACATTGGCACTCAAAAGATCTGCCAGGCGCTTGTAGTCGTTGAACTTCCCGCTTTCCAACATGTTTCGCTTATGCGAGTTTGCAGTGGCTTCGAGTTCCTTGAGGATTTTTTCTTTTTTGCGTTCAACCCGATTCCTTAAATCTGAGAGGGTTTGTTCATTACTGGCCTTTCCATACTCTTCTTCGATTTGGCGATTGAAAGAGGTATCGGTGCGCATCCGGATTTGGAATTTGAGGTCATCTGTTTCCTTGTTCGGGGGAAGGACGAAACGAGCTCCACTTTTTTCATCTCGTGCAGGGCGGCGGTAGAGCAATTCAAGTATCGTATCATCCTCTTCGGTGATGATGATGTTGGCTCCTGGGCCACTGTAGAAGCGGAAGTAGAGACACATGAGGTGTTCATGATTGTTGAGTTTTACCAACAGACAACGGTCATAGGGCATCTGTTCGACAGAAACGACTTTTGAGCCCTCGAGATTTGCCCTGCAGAACTGAATGAAGCGTTGCAGTTTCGCAGTCTTGCCCATTTGTTGGACGGCTACTGCTCTTGTTGCCATATGCAGTCTGCTGTAGGGGGTCCCTATTTCCGTGTATAACGTCCACCTGCCATGCTCGGGGTGATAGAAGCTCCAGCTCAATGAGTGGAAGTCATGTTGGACAACTCCCTGTAGGGCACTTCCTTCGAAAGGGAGTTCTTTGACTATCAGTTCAATTTCACGCCAGTTTAACGACATTATTTCTCCGTAGGGTATCGTACGCTGATTTCACGCCTCCCGCAAGATAGAAAGAACCACACACGAGAATCGCTGAGGAGGGAGGGGTGATTTCCCAAGCCTTTTGTAGGGCTTTTGAGTTGTCTTCGATCAAGTGGATGGCAAAGTGTCCTTCCTTATTCTCTGCAAGAGAGCGTAGAGTGCTGTCGATCGAAGCAATGTCACTTTTCTTATAGGTCCCCGGTTGGGATATGATGATGGTATGGAAATATTGAAGAACCAATTCTTCCATATGCGTATGGTCTTTGTCTTCGAGCGCTCCATAAATGATCGTATTGTTTTGTGTGGGATGAAGAGAAGAGAATGATTCCAATAACGCTTTGAGCGAATGGGCTGTGTGAGCCCCATCAAGATAGAGGTTTGGGTTGTCGGAAATCTTTTGGAATCGTCCGGGAAGTGTGGTTTTTTCCAGGAACCTGTTGGTCTGTTGGTCATACAAGCCAAGCTTGCGTAGTACCAAAAGAGCAAGTGCACAGTTTTGGGCCTGCACTTTTCCCATCATGGAGAGCAAAAGGTGTTCGACTCTTCCTTCTTTCCATTGGAATGATACCTGCTCCCCGTCTGCAGTTGTTGCGTCTTGGTATGCTTCAAGTTCTTCTTCAAGAAGGTACACAGGGCTTGCTTGTGCCTTCGCTTCCTGGAGAAAAACCTCAAGGGCTGCTTTTTCTTCAAAGCCAATGAAACAAGGAACTCCTTGTTTGATGATTTTGCTTTTTTCTCCAGCAATTTCTGCAATGGTGTTTCCTAGGATCTTGGTATGTTCGAGTTCAATCGGGCAGAGAACACTGGCTTCAGGAATGATGGTGTTGGTGGCATCGAGCCTTCCCCCAAGTCCTGTTTCGATCACAGCCCACTGGCATCCTGCAAGGGAAAAGAGTAGGAATGCATAGGCTGTATAGAGTTCGAATGTGGTGGGATTGGTCTCTCCCCACTGGTCTGAGAAGTGAAAGTCCTGCAAAAGGTCTTTGAGGGTGTTTCCCGTCTGAACCAACAACTGGTCACTGAAAAAGGTTCCACTGAGGGTGAAACGTTCTCTATAGTCACTCAGATGAGGGGAGAGGTAGAGGCCTGTCTTATATCCCAGTCCGGTCAGTCCACTTGCGATGAAGGTTGCCGTCGAGCCTTTGCCTTTGGATCCAGCAAGATGGATTTTTTTGTAAGAACGTTCAGGATGGCCGATGTGATCAAGAAGGGCATGCATCCTGTCCAGACGATAGACTCTAGTCGTATAATGATCGGTTTGTTTTTCCAGATTGGTGAAGCTTTCCATGTAGGCGATGACTTCATCGAAACGAGTAAACTGCATAGCTGTAAACACCTCATCAGCAACTGTAGTATCATACGTGTCTTTGGTCAACGAGATGGTGGATGGACACATGTGAATACCAAGATGGGGATGTTTGTAAATGGGGATAGGTTGCTTTTCTTGGAATGATGAAGTGTGTAAACTGAAAAATCCAGTCTCATAGCGATTTGTTTTTTTGATGATTACAGAATTACGCATGTTGAAAATCTGTCATTATTACCTTGATTTTTTATGTAACTTCTGCCTATAGTATAAAAAGACAAGCAAGCTTTTTTAAGCGATAGGAGAGGGCATATGGCAAACAAGACTGGTTCTCCAAAGCCTTGGGATTTTCTTGAAGATTATAGAGGCAAAGCCTTTACTGGTACTTGGCCTACTGTTGTGGAAATGTTCGAAATTTCTGTCGGGCGTTTCGCAAACAATACATGTTTCACTGCGTTCGTTCCCAAAAAAGAATCCTTTACGTACACTGAAGCTCAGACCTATATTACCGGTTTGGCAAATTATTTATTGACCAAAGGTGTGATAAAGGGTACCAAAGTCGCAGTGACAGGGAAGAACAGCCCTGAATGGGCGATTGCCTATCTCGCCATTCTTACTGCTGGGGCAATCGTAGTGCCTTTGGACAATACGCTCAGCAATAAGGACATGGAAAAACTGATGGGGTTTGCCGATGTCAAGTATTTGCTTGGTGATAGCGAACGTCTGGAATCCTTTGACGTAGAGAATAAACTTGGTATCGTTGAAAAGATCAGCTTGGAGATGAATGAGGCTGGTATTCCTTTTGTGCTTGATTGTCAGGTCACCAAGGAACAGAAGCGAGAAAAAGCTGTTGCCGATGATACTGCAGCAATCCTGTTCACCAGTGGAACGACAGGTACCCCCAAGGGTGTCATGCTCAGCCATCAGAATCTTGTTGCCGACTGTTACCTTGCCCAAGGCAATATGAAGCTCTATCCCACCGATGTCTTTTATGCCATTCTTCCCATTCATCATGCCTATACCATGATGGCTGTTTTCATTGAGGCGCTCAGTGTGGGAGCTTCCATTGT
>JAQVVB010000184.1 GCA_028699215.1 Sphaerochaeta sp.
GGGCCAAAATCAAAGGTTTGAGTAGTATCGATGGCAATTTGGAGTAATGTATCAATATCCATCTGTTCGAAATGTTCGGTTACGATTTGTTTATTCGGTCGGACCAAAGGATGTTTTGGGCTGAATATGACGCAACAATCTTCATAGGGAAGAATTGAGGTCTCATAGGTGCCAATCTTTTTTGCAAGGTCCATGATTTCCTGTTTGTCCATTCCCACCAAGGGCCTAAGCACCAATTGCTCACTCCTGCTGTCAGTAAAGACCATGCTTTCCAAGGTTTGGCTTGCTACCTGACTGAGTGCTTCTCCAGTGACGATGCATTGCCCTTCCTGTATTACAGAGATGGCATTTGCCACCTTCATCATGGCCGCTCTGAACATGAGGGTATGCTCATCCTCAGGGCTGTGGTCCTTGATCCAGAGTTGGGGATCTGTGAAGGAGACAACATGCAGTCTTGTTCCCTGTAGATAGGGAGCGATGAGGCTGGCAAGTTTCTTTACCTTGTCGAGAGCCAGTTCACTGGTATAGGGGTACGCATGAAAATAGATGCAATCCATCTTCAACCCACGCTTTGCCATTCTATAACCAGCTACAGGGCTATCTATGCCTCCACTTAACAACAACATGCCTTTTCCTGCAGTTGTTACAGGAAGTCCTCCTGGTCCTGGTTGTGGGGACGTGTAGAGGTACGCCCGGTCACGGATTTCGCAAAAAATGGTCTTGTCAGGATTTTGAACATCAACGGTCATATCAGGATACGCATCAAGCACCACCCCGCCCAGTTCACAATCAATTTGGTAGCTTGTCAGGGGGAACTGCTTGTCTGCTCTCTTGGTGACTGACTTGAAGGTACCTTTGCCTGAAGCAAAAGGTTCTTCTTTGATCAGCTCAGCTGCCTTTGCCTTGATGCTTTCAATATCCTTGTCACAACGGATGCATTTGGAAAACCCGACAACGCCGAATGTGGTGTTCAGAGCCTGTTTGATTTGTTCTTCAGGGCATTCATTGCTGATGTCGAAATAGATGCGTCCTTTTTGTTTGGAAACCAGACTTCTATATGGCTTGAGTTTGTTTTTGATGTTCTGCTTGAGACGTTTTTCAAAAAAATCACGATTTAGGCCCTTGAGAGATATTTCTCCAAGCCGAACGAGGTAAAGAGTAGAATTTTTCATGTGAGCTCCCTGTAGAGTGTTTTGATGGTAGATGCAAGAGATTCAGCTTCTGCAAAGGTAGTGTCATAGCCGAAGGATAGGCGGACGCTGCTTTTTGCTTCATCGCTTCTCACCAGCATGGATGTAAGCACACTTTCCCCTTTCTGTTTGGCATTGTTTGAACAGGCTGAACCTGAAGAAACACAAAAACCGCGATCATACAGCATTCTGGTGAAAACTTCACTGGGAAGGGGTTTTACCGATATGGTCAAAATATATGGAGAAGCATGTTCGCTTGGAGAGAGTATGGGAAGACACGAGAGTTCACTTCTGAGGAAGTGGTTGATTTTCTCAACCCGTTGTGAATTTTCCTCGAGATGGGCGAAGGCCTCATCCAAGGCAGTACCCATCGCGGCAATACCGGCCAAGTTTTCAGTTCCTGGCCTCATTCCGTTTTCTTGATTTCCGCCACGACTAAGAGGCTGCAAAGCTGGATCGATGTTATACAGCAGGCCGACTCCCTGAGGACCCTTGAACTTATGCGCGCTGAAGGAGGCGCTGTCCACTCCAAGCTCTGTAAGTGAGAAGGGGATTTTTCCCAAGGCTTGTACTGCATCCGTATGGAAATGTATCTTTCGATTGGATTTCTTTTGATATTCTCTGACAAGAGAAACAAGAGTTCCTACATTTTGGATGGATCCCACCACATTGTTCACCAGCATGCATCCTACGAAGCGAGTTTTTTCAGTTAACGCAGCCTGTACGTCTTCTGGATTGACAAATCCATGTGGTGCATTGAGAAATGTAAGTGACCAGCCAAGTTGGCGAAGTATCCTTGCGTGTTCTTTCATCGAAGGATGTTCGATATTGCTGAGAACGGCATGTCCGCTTTGGGGCGCCCATATCAGATTGTTCAAAACCAAGGCATTCGCTTCGGTGGCTCCACTGGTAAAGGTAAGGGTTGAAGCCTGTACCCCTAGGTGCTGTGCGATGCTCTCTCGTTTTTCCTGAAGCAGAGCTTTTGCTTTCAGTCCTTCCTTGTGTAGGGCGGAAGGATTGCCCATATAATTGGTTGCAACGCTTACATAGGTTTCTAAGGCCTGCTTGCTCATCGCAGTAGTAGCCGCGTTGTCAAAATATAGTATGTCAGTCATGTAGGCCATTGTGCTTCAATACCATAAAATTTTCAAGCAGATGGTAGCAAAGGCTTTTTTTTCAATAACTTTACCGTCTTGTTTTTCCCTCCTACAAACTGTATAAAAGAAGCTATGAAAACAGTACGCACCGCTACGCTTGCTCATGGTAAACAGAGTCAGATTATGTTTGCTGATGATTTGAAGGATCTATCTGTTCATCTTGGAAATTATGGACGTTCCGTTCTTTGGGTTTTTGACACCAATACGGCAAAATTGTTCAAACAGCTGCCACCGGTTGCTGTTGTATTGGAAAGTGGTGAGAGTTCGAAGAATTTCTCCTCGTTGGAACGAATTCTTTCTACAGCCGTCGAAGAAGGCCTTGGTCGAGATGGAAGAATCATTGGGTTTGGCGGTGGTGTTGTATGTGATATGGCTGCGTTTGCGGCTTCCATTTATATGCGTGGATGCCTACTTACTTTGGTTCCCACCACATTGTTGTGTATGGTGGATGCATCAGTTGGAGGAAAGGCTGCTATTGATTTCAAGGGGCTGAAAAATATGGTTGGCTCTTTCTATCCTGCAAGTGAAGTTTTGATTTGTATGGATACTTTGCGCACCCTCAGTGATAAGGAGTTTTTAAACGGTCTTGCTGAGGTCATCAAACATGCTTTGCTCAGTCAGGACGAAGAGTTGTATAAAGTGCTCATCACCAAGAAAAATGAGATACTCGCCCGTGATGCTGATACTCTTATAAAGCTTGTACAACTGTCTCTTGATGTAAAACGTTGGTATATTGAGCAGGATCCCACTGAGACGCTTGGAATTCGGCAAATGTTGAATCTTGGACATACGTTTGGGCATGCCTTGGAATCTTCTTCTCACTTTGGCCTATATGGTCATGGAGCCTGCGTTGCTTGGGGGACCTGCCGAGCTTTGGAAGCTGGTTCTGTTTTAGGTGTTACCGAAAAAGCGTATGCCATGGGAGCTACCAAACTGTTTAAGTCCTTTGGCTATGACATTGACTATCGTATTGGGAGAGGGGATTGGATTGAATTCCGTGAGCATCTTTCTAAAGACAAAAAGAAAGAGGCCGGAAAAGTCCTGTTTGTTCTCATGGAGAAACAGGGCTGTGCCGTCCTCAAACCTCTTGAGATGCAGTTGATTCAGCATCTGGTGATAGCAAAGCCGATTTTCTAGATCTACTCCACCAGTTTCAGTAATTTCCCGTACAGCTTGCCGGTTTGTTTGGCAAGCTGTTCTTTTCCAGCATCCTCGAAACCATCTGCCAATTGGAGCAGGGTATATAGAGAACTATCTAAAGCATCGAAACAGTCCTGGTTGAAGGTGAAACGATAGTTACCGTTTCCACTCTCTTCGAATGCGACAAAACCAAGTCGTTTCCGCTCTTTTTTACTCTTGCAGAGACAGAGTATCCACGTCAGGTTATCAACCAGATTCTGTCCATCTTCAATGGTGAACACTCCACTTGGTGGGTTGTCTAGAATTCCTTTTTCCGTATCTATTTTTCCAAAAAGTTCGAGTATCGAAAAGAACTTGTCTGCATAATGGATGTAATACCCGCGGTAGAGCAGGGTGGAAAGGAAATTCTTGGGACGTTTGGGAGCTTTCTCGTTGGCTTGAAAAAGATAGGAAAGGTCTTCGAGTGGAATGATGACCACGCTGCGATCTTTTTTCTTTCCCAATGTTGCCGTAGGGTAGGAGCGTTTGTAGATGGAAAACAAGGTCTTGCTCTGCAATTCAGCTTCAATTTTCTCTTGGGCTTTCCTTGTTTCTCGTTCAGCTTTGACCAATCCTGTTTTGCCATCACCTTTGGTCATGCCCATCAATTGCTTGTAGATGTCTGGGTTGATGGCATCCAACCAAGAACGTTCCAAGGGACTTACCGATCTTGCATACATCCTGCTTGTCTGTACTATTTCGCCAGCGATGATGAACTGGGGAAGCGTTTTGAAATACGCGCTTCCGGGATGGATGAATACTTGGTCGGCAGTAAGGCTCTTGTACATATTGCCTTTGGCCTTTATGCAGATGTACTGTAAAAGACCGCTGGCTATGCAACTCAAATACTCTTGGATTGTTCCACCATGAGTGAGAGGGAAGCCAAGTTCTCCACAGATTTCCCCCAACTGTTCATTGACATGGACGATTTCCTGCATGCTCTGGAAGTCGAGATAGGACCGTTTACAGAACTTCTGTCTGGTTTCTTTCGATGTGTTGGCCGTATATTGTTTGAAAATATTCAAATAGGAGACAAAATCACCATATTCAGAGTTGTTGAACCGCTTGTGTGCTGCTCGCGAGAGCTCTTCTTCTCCGGCAGGAAGCAGGAAGGGAGTTTTACAAGAAACAAATGAAATTGCAATCAAGACCTCTTCCAGAACTGCAGGATAGTGCACCAGGGCTTCGACGATCACCCTTGAGTGACGAGGAAGCAAGGGGAATTTGCACATCAAGGACCCTACTTGGGTCAAATGCCTTTCATCGTCAATGGCACCAATAAAGCGCAAGGTCTGTTCTGCCGAAGCAATTGCACTATTCTTGGGCCGTGTGATGAATGGGAAATGCTCGTAATCGAAAATGCTCAGATCACTCATGCGAAGCACGACTTCACTGAGATCGGTCCTGAGAATTTCCTCTGTTCCATAGACAAGCCGCGATTTGAAATCCTCTTCGCTATAGAGTCTGAAACAGACTCCAGGAGCAGTACGTCCAGCACGGCCCTTCCGTTGTTCACAACTGGAACGACTGGTGGGAAGCGGAACGAGTGAGGAGGTGAAATCCTTCTGATTATAGAAGTTGATCTTTGCAATACCACAGTCAATGACCGTTGTGATGCCATCGATGGTTACTGAGGTCTCCGCGATGTTGGTTGACACCACTACTTTGGTCTTTCCCTCTGATGTTTCGTTGAAGACAGATTCTTGTTCTTCTTTACTCAATCGCCCATAGAGGGGATATATCTCGAGCAGCTTGTCAGTGTCTGCCATGTAGAGTGAGTTCACGCAATTGGTGATGTCAAACTCTCCGCTCATGAATACCAGAATATCTCCGCCTTTTCTTTTGGCTTGTTGCATGACGATCTTGGTGATGGCTTCAACTTGGAAATCCAGTTTCTCCTGCTCCAATGGTTGGTATACAACTTGGATAGGATAGATTTTGGCATCGATGCTGATTACCGGTGCATGATCGAAGAATTCTGAGAAGACTTTGGTGTTGATGGTAGCACTGGAAATGATGACCTTGAAGTCTGGACGCTTTTTCATGACGTCCTTGAGAAGACCAAGGATGAAGTCGATGTTCAACGACCGCTCATGAGCCTCATCAACCAGTATCACACCATAGTTTTTCAAAAGGGGGTCTGCTTTCAGCTCCATGAGTAGAATGCCGTCGGTCATG
>JAQVVB010000185.1 GCA_028699215.1 Sphaerochaeta sp.
TGATGCCGACCCTGCTTTTGTTGCAAGTGATTTGCTCAGCCAGGCTGAACATGGAAAAGACAGTCAGTCGATGTTGGTCATCCAGGCCGAGCGAGAAGCAGGGTATGCGTTTCTTGACATGGTTGAGGACCAACTCTCCTTGCAAATGCAGTCGTTGAAAAGACAGCAGTTTCTTCTCTCCTCCCTTGGACACTCCCATGCCATCGTCTGCCCAACGCTAAAAAAGGTGGCCTTCGTGGTGAATAGCTATGCTCCTGAACATCTGATCATCAACACCACCGAACCGGAGAAGCTGGAAAAGCTGGTGGTGAATGCGGGGTCCCTTTTCATTGGTCCCTGGTCCTGCGAAACAGCAGGAGACTATGCAAGTGGAACAAACCATACCCTGCCTACCAATGGCTGGGCACATAGCTACAGCGGGGTGAGCGTCGACTCGTTCATCAAGAAGATAACCATACAGAAGTTGAGCAGAGAGGGATTGAAGAATCTGGGAAGGACCTTGGAAACCATGGCCTCACAGGAACAGCTTATGGCACACAAACATGCCGTTACCATTCGATTGGAGAGTATGAAATGAGATCGTTGCTGAGAAAGAACATTGCAAACCTGAAGCCTTACAGCTGTGCCCGTAATGATTTTACCGGTCAGGCGGAAGTCTACCTTGATGCCAATGAGAACTGGAGGGATTTTGTGGGAAATACTGGCCGCAACCGCTATCCTGATCCAGTATGCAGTCTTTTGAGAAGGGCCTTGGATGAGGTGATGGGGCTTCCTTTTGAGCACACAGTGGTAGGAAATGGTAGTGACGAGCTCATAGACAATCTTTTCCGCTGTTTTTGCAACCCTGGACAGGACTCGGTTCTGCTTATGCCTCCTACCTATGGAGCGTATCGTGTATTTGCCGACATCAACGATGTACAGGTAAAGACAGTCCCCTTGGATGCAGAGTTTGCCCTTGATTTTCCAGCTCTGGAACAGTTTCTACAGGAAGAGAAGGCTGAAAGGACAGAAACTTCCAGATGCAAGCTTCTGTTCATCTGTTCTCCAAACAATCCCAGTGGAAATGCTTTCCCTCTCTCCCAAATCGAAAGGGTCTGCAAGCTGTTCGATGGGATTACCGTAGTGGATGAAGCCTATTTTGATTTTTCTCCCTTCGAAAGTGCCGTATCCCTGTTGGACAAGTACCCCAACTTGGTGGTTTTACGCACACTTTCCAAGTGTTGGGCCTTGGCGAATGCACGGATTGGGATCGGAGTTGCCAGTAAGGAAATTTGTGCTGTACTCAACAGCATGAAGTATCCCTACAATGTGGGAGGACCCTCTCAGGATTTGGCGCTGCAGGCGCTGATGCATCGAGAAGATGTCCAGGCAGGTCTGCAGGGAATTAGTGAAGAACGAAAAAGGATGGGGCAAGAGCTTGGCTTGGTTGCTTGCATTGAGAGGGTTTTTGCCTCCCATGCAAATTTTTATCTGGTGAGGGTCTCAGATGCTTTGAAACTCTACCATTACCTTGCCCAACTTGGTATCATCGTACGAAACAGAAGCAAAGAGTTGCACTGTGAGAACTGTCTGCGAATAACCATTGGGAGCAGAGAGGAAAATGACAAGTTGCTCTCTGCCCTGCACTCATATAAGGATTAGGTATGGAGATGAAGATGCACAAACCAGTACTCTTTCTTGATCGGGATGGAATCATTGTGGAGGAGGATCAAGTCGACTCCCTTGAAAAGGTGAAGTACATCCCCGGGGTGTTTTCAGCACTTTCAAGGATTCAAAGAGAGAGTGATTTCACCTTTTCCATGGTGAGCAACCAGGATGGGGTGGGTACACCCTCTTTTCCTCAGGAGAATTTTGATATACCCCAGCAGATGATCATGAAAACCTTGCAAGGTGAAGGCATTCTCTTTGATGAGGTGCATGTAGATTTGTCGCTTCCTGAGGATAACTGTCCAGGACGTAAACCGGGGATCGGCATGTTGAAGCAGTATCAGAGCGGTGCGTACGATCTTGCCAACTCGGTCATGATCGGAGATCGTATCACCGATGTTCAGCTTGCGTATAATCTTGGGTGCAAGGCCGTTTGGTTTGCAGACCCAAAACGCATAGGCGAACTGAGCGAAGAGCTTGCCTCTACGTGTATATTCATCAGTGACAATTGGCATGCAATAGCCTGTTTTTTGTTGGATGATCCTGATCATGCGCCCCGCTTTGCTCAAGTGGAAAGGAATACCAAGGAGACGCAGATCGAACTTTCTGTAACGTTGGATGGGACAGGAAGCGGTCATGTACATACGGGTATCGGTTTCTTTGACCATATGCTTGAACAGGTGCTGAGACACAGTGGTCTGGACATCACTTTGCATGCCCATGGCGATTTGGTCGTTGACGAACATCATACGGTAGAGGATGTAGCACTTGCTCTTGGCCAGGCTGTACGTGAGGCTTTGGGGGATAAACGCGGCATCGCCCGGTATGGGTTTGAATTGCTTCCCATGGATGATGTACTCGCTCAAGTTGCCATGGATTTTTCCAATCGGCCGTATCTACTTTGGGAAGTGGAGTTTGCACGATCCTATGTGGGAACCTTTCCCACTGAAATGGTTGAGCATTTCTTCAAATCCTTCAGTGATGCAGCGCAATGCAATCTGGCGATGAAGGTTGGCAAGGGAAATACCCACCACCAGGTGGAGGCATTGTTCAAGGCCTTTTCCCGGGCTTTGAAGAAGGCTGTTCATAAGTATCCTTACTCAAACGTTCTTCCTTCCACCAAGGGGATTTTATGAAGATAGCAGTGGTGAAATACAATGCAGGAAACATTCGGTCTGTGCTTTGTGCCCTCAAGCGTCTTGGGTATGATGCAACGGTTACCGATGATTTTGCAGAGCTTGCCTCAGCTGACCGTGTGATCTTTCCTGGAGTGGGGGAAGCCTCTACGGCGATGGCGTATTTGAAAGAAAGAGGACTGGATGCTTTTCTCAAAACGCTGAAACAACCGTTTTTAGGGATTTGTCTGGGGATGCAGCTGATGTGCAGTTTCAGCGAAGAGCACGATACTTCCTGTCTGGGCATTTTCGATGTTCCCGTGAAGAAGTTTGTTCCTACCTGTGGGGAGAAAATTCCCCATATGGGTTGGAACACCCTTCAAGTGGAAGAGGATCCTCTGTATACCGGGCTGCAAGACCCTGTGTGGTGTTATTTCGTGCACAGCTATTATGTGCCGGTGTGTAGTGAGACCATTGCGAAAACCGAGTATGCGCATATCGAATTTTCAGCCAGTCTGCGACATGACAACTTCTGGGGTTGTCAATTCCACCCCGAAAAGAGCGGCGATCTCGGAGAGCTGATCCTGAAGAATTTTTTGGAGGCGCTGTGATGGATCTTATTCCCGCAATCGACATCATTGGAGGAGCCTGTGTACGTCTCAGCCAGGGTGAATACTCCTCGAAAAAAGTGTATGCCGCCAACCCCTTGGACATGGCCAAACGATTTGAAGATGCTGGTTTGAAACGTCTGCATCTGGTGGATCTTGATGGTGCGAAAGGGGGATCCATCGTCAATATCAAGACATTGGAGGCGATAGCTTCTCACACCTCCTTGATCATTGACTTTGGGGGAGGCATCAAGAGGGATGAGGATTTACACAGGGCTTTTGAAGCAGGAGCCAGCATGGTAACCTGTGGGTCGATTGCAGCAAAAAATCCGACATTAGTGTATCAGTGGATTGAATTGTTTGGAAAAGACCGTCTTATCTTGGGTGCTGATGCCAAGGATGGCAAGATTGCCACTACAGGCTGGACTGAGTCAACAAACCTGGAAGTGGGGCCGTTCATCGATTCGTATTTGACAAAAGGGTTTTCTCAGGTCATTTGTACTGATATCGCATGCGATGGAATGCTCTCTGGTCCTTCATTCCAGCTGTATGCTGAGTTATTGAAAGGAAGACCTTCCTTGCGTCTGATCGCCTCTGGGGGCATTGCTTCCATGGATGATGTATATGCATTGGAAAAAGCCGGGCTTTCTGGTGCGATCATTGGAAAGGCAATGTATGAAGGGGCCATCACCCTTACAGAGCTTCGCCAATTTGGGGAGGAGACCTATGCTCGCTAAACGGATCATACCCTGTCTTGATGTCAGGGACGGGAGAACGGTGAAGGGTGTCAATTTCGTGAACCTGCGTGATGCTGGTGATGCCGTTGAGCTTGCCCAGCTGTATAGCCGAAGTGGAGCCGATGAACTGACGTTTCTCGATATCACGGCAACGGTGGAAAATCGCAGTACCTTCAGCAGTTTGGTAAGGCGAATCGCCGACCATATCGGCATTCCCTTCACTGTCGGCGGAGGAATTCGCACTACAGCTGATGTCGGGGTGCTTTTGGACAGTGGAGCTGACAAGATATCCATAAACAGCCAGGTGGTGGCCAATCCTTCGGTAATCGATACGTTATCATTGCAGTATGGATCACAGTGTGTGGTCTGTGCCATCGATGCACGACGCAACAGTGCTTTTGACACTCCCACACAAGAAGGTTGGGAGGTCTATGTGCATGGTGGACGCACTCCTACTGGTCTGGAAGTTGTTTCCTGGGCGAAAGAGGCTTATAATCGTGGGTGTGGGGAGATCCTTCTTACGTCCATGGAGCATGATGGGGTGAAACAGGGGTTCGCTTTGGATTTGACCAGAAGAGTGGGAGAAGCTGTAGGCATTCCTGTCATTGCCAGTGGTGGGGCAGGCAAGATGGAACATTTTGTGGATGTTTTCACTCAGGCAAAGGCGGATGCTGCCTTGGCTGCTTCGATTTTTCATTTTCATGAGATAGACATACCGGAGTTGAAGATTTTTCTTTCACAACATGGTATAACTATGCGTAACCGGCAGTAAGGAGATTTCGAATATGGCACTAGATTTTGCAAAACAGGATGGACTCATTCCCGCTATTATTCAAGATTCAGTTACCCGCAGGGTATTGATGCTTGGCTACATGAACGAAGAATCTTTGAAAATTACCCGTGACCGAGGTCTGGTGACATTTTGGTCAAGGAGTCGTCAGACGCTTTGGACAAAAGGCGAAACCAGCGGCAACTACCTTCAGGTACGTGAAATCATTGAAGATTGTGACAACGATACGTTGCTCATCAAGGTCGTTCCTACAGGTCCTGTCTGTCATACAGGAAGCGACACGTGTTTCAATGAAGTAAATGATCCCGCAGAAGTTGCAGCAAGTGAGTTTCTCTTCTATCTGGAAGAGGTCATTCACGATCGCAGGGAGTATCCACAGGAAGGTTCCTATACCAACCATCTGTTCAGTCGTGGTTTGAATAAGATTGCACAGAAAGTCGGAGAAGAGGCTGTTGAATTGATCATCGAGAGCAAGGATGACAATAAAAACCTGTTCCTCGGAGAGGCTGCAGACCTTATGTATCACTTCTTGGTTCTGCTTACCGAGAAGAATGTCCAGTTAAGTGAGGTGGTGGAAGTCCTCAAGGGGCGCCATAGCCGGTAGCGTGTAGGTTGTAGAAGAAGGGTCTCCTGTGAAAAGGGAGACCTTTTATTTGCTCCAAACCAATGCACCTGGCAAGGTGAGATCACGTATGTATTGTAGGTAGCTTTCCCATTTCAAGACTCACACGGTACAGCTCTTCAGCTACCTTTGCATCGAGTGCATGGGGAGCGGGGATTTCTTCGGTTGTAAAGTTGAAGAA
>JAQVVB010000186.1 GCA_028699215.1 Sphaerochaeta sp.
CCTATACAAAGTTTATCAGTCGATGTAGAACAATACGCCAAGAGCAGCTCCAAGATCGGAGGATACGACATTCGAACGAACCCTAAGACCTGGAGTGAGCTTGAAGAAAACTTCAACGGGAGCATCCATTATTTCCTTAAAACAGGAAGAGAGGTAGTAGGCAGCCTGCCGGTGTTGAAAGCCGCATATCTTGTTCCGTTCAAAATAAAAGCGTGGCTTGATCTAACTGACCGTAAGAATACAGGACAATCAATCGATTCTAAAGACATAAAGAAACACAGAAATGACGTATTCCGCATTGTCCCTCTCATCAATGTCGCAGAAAAAATAGAAACGCCCAAAGCAATTAGAGCTGATATTGACGCATTCCTGAACAAAATGCCAAGTGAAACGATTGATCTGAAAAACCTAGGAAGTAAAAGACGTACGCTTGAGTCAATTATTGAACTTTTTTACTCACAAAACGTCCCACCCAGGAGATTTCATTCCGACAGCACCTTTGGATTCCTTACCATTACCTACAGCATAACCCTTGAAATACAGAATGGAGTCTATCCATACATCTGTGAGCCTCGTCAGTCGATAGTGAAAAGGAATTCATCCTCTCCTCATCTACCAACTTTATCCTATGCATGCAATAAACCAGTAAAGATCTTCGCACGATACATAAGCACCAGGTTCATGACCAGTGCTTTGAATTGAATGAATCGATCATTAATTACCCTGATTGAATATAAATGGCAATTCATTGAAATTATTCAACACATCGTTTCTTTATTGATGAATTCAAACCATTCATACCGTATAATCAATGTATTGGAGAAAGGTCATGGATTTACATCCTTCAATCAGTTTGCTCTGTCATCCACATGAAGAACATATCATGCTCTACAACTATGTACTGGACCTGAACTACTTGGATTTCTTCAATGAAGGTACCGTTGAGTTTCCCCATTCTCATTCTGGATATTATGAGATTTATTATGTTGAAGAAGGCATATTACTGCTCATGATTGATGGAAAGGACTATCATATCCATCAAGGGGAGTTTGCTCTGATATCTCCTGGAATATCCCATGGGGCAAAATACAAGCCCATGGACCATAAAAAATATTTCGTCTTCATTTTCAATTTCTATAAAAAAAATTCCCATACCGAAATGGATCTAGAGATGAAATATGAAGAAATGCATATCAACAGCTTTCTCCAATTCATGGAGAAAAGAACGCATCACATTCATCATCAACTTTGCAACAATATCAATAAAAATCTTGAGATATTGGAACAAGAATTCCAGAAAAAAGAATTTGGATGGGAATTCATCATACGAACCCAATATGTCCACATCATTGTACTTTTCCTTAGGAATATCATAGAAAGCGAGAATCTTGAAACTGATGTAAGAATGACCAATATTGCTGTTGCAATTACAAAGTATATGCATGAGAACTATGAGCATCCGATAACCATTGAAGACATTGCAAATCACTTCAGTATAACAAAAAGACATGTAAACAGACTTTTCAACGATTATTTTGGTACAAGTCCTCGTAAAACACTGACTCGATATCGATTGAATTATGCTAAAAACTACCTGATTGAGACAGACTTCAACCTTGATGTAATTGCTGAAAAGGTTGGGATATCCTCTGCAAGCATACTTTCCAGACTATTCAGAGAAACGGAAGGTATGACAATCACCCAATTCAGGGAAACCAGAGAATCTGCTGGTATACAGACATAAAGGGCCTTGCCTCTTTTATCTCAACCCTAAATGGGGTTTAATCTGCCATCAAACACCCCCAACTTACTATTCCCTTGCCTTTACAAAACCAAGGGAAAGTTTTCTTGATCCATGTTGGGGAAAACAAAAAGAACCTGCCAAGAATCCCTGACAGGCTCAAAACTCATTCCTATTTACCTAACGTCTTTGCACCCGAAATACCTAAAGAGTAGTTGTAAAGCCACCATCCACACTGATACTCCATCCATTGACATAATCAGAAGCTTTGCTCGACAAATATACAATCGTTCCCATGAGGTCTTCCATTTTTCCCCACCTTCCTGCAGAAATCCGGGCTGTTATCTTATCATAGAAAGTAGGATCTTTGCGTAATTCTGCGTTCACTTCAGTTGCTAAAAAACCTGGAGAAATTGCATTTGTCTGAATATTGTAAGAGCCCAGTTCATTGGCAAAAACACGAGTCAATCCGATTATACCTGTCTTGGCCACAGTATAGGGAGGACAATGCTTGTCAGCGGTATAGGATAAGGCCGATCCAACATTTATGATCTTTCCACACTTTTGCTTCATCATCACCAAGGCCACTTCATGAGAAAGATAGTAGACAGAATTCAAATCAAGGTTTATGCAGGACTCCCAAAACTTATCAGGATAGGTCTCAAAAGGAGCAAATGCACTTGATCCGGCATTATTTATCAAAATATCAATCTTCCCAAAATGTTTCACACATTCTTGAACAACCAATTTAATATACGCTTTATCTGTAAGATTCCCCTGAAGAAACTCCACTTTTCTCCCTTCCTGTTCTATCAGGTTTTTTACTTCTGTGACATCATCGGTAAAATGAGGAATGAAGATATCAGCACCTGCTTTTGCCAAGGCCACCGCATAAGACATTCCAAGACCTTGGTTTGCTCCAGTAATAATGGCTACCTTACCCTTAAGTTTGAAAAAATCCAAAGAAAAACTATCAAATTCACTCATAGTGACTCCTTTACTTTGTCAAAAGCTGCTCTAGGGTTTTTGCAATCCCTGTCCTGTCCAATCCATAATATCGGTAAATTTCATCAGGACTTCCCAAGACTGAGAACTGATCAGGCATACCTATTCTTTTGAATTTCCCTTTATAGCTAGACTCCATAAGTACCTCAGCGACAGCTCCACCAAGCCCCCCATTGATTGAATGATCTTCAACAGTAACCACGATTCCCGTTTGACTTGCCACCTTGAGTATCGCCTCAGTATCCAAAGGCTTGATGGTATGCATGTCCAGTACCCCTACACTAAAACCCTTTTTTTCTAGAATTTTTGAAGCCATCATGCATTCATAAACGTTGGAACCAGTTGAAATAATGGTTGCATGGCTTCCCGGCAAAGTTTCGATAGCTTTCCCGATGGTGAATTCATAGTCCTCATCTACATACACATTGGGAGACCCAGCACGGTCAATCCTGATGATCATAGGACCTTCATGACTGAAAGACGCTCTGATGATTTTCTTGCACTGCCCAGCATCAGCGGGCACACAAACAGTCAGGTTTGGGATTGCCCTGTAGAGAGCAAGATCAGCAATGTCATTATGGGTAGGACCACCACCTGCCGTAACACCTGAATGAGTGCCTATCAGCCGTACATTGACATCATTGTACGCAATATCTGTATGAATCTGATCAGCTGCCCTCAAAGGGAGAAAAGGACCAAAAACTTGAGCGAACACAGTTGTTCCTGCAAGGGAAAGCCCCGCAGAAGCCCCAACTTGATTTGGTTCGGCGATGCCAAAATTAAAACAACGGTCAGGATATTTCTTTACCATTCTTCCAACTGCCGTCGAAGGAGCCACATTGTCACTGTAGGTAAAAACGAAATCCATACCTTCTTCTGCAAGTTTGAGCAACTCTTCACCGTATGCTTCTTTTGCACTCGATAACATCTGGTCGAAATCATATGTAGTTTTTACTGCCATTTTATCGTACCTTCCTATTTTTCCTTACATCAGCCAGTGCTTCAACCAACTGTTCCTTCGCTATACCACCACCATGCCACTTATAGTTGTTTTCCATGAAATCAACGCCTTTGCCTTTTACGGTGTTGGAGACAATGAATGTAGGTTTGCCTGGATTTTTTGGGTTGCTTTCCGGAATTTTCCCTAACGCTTCCAGCACCTGCAAAATGTCATTTCCATCCTCTATTTCGATACAATTCCACCCAAAAGCCTGCACCTTGTCAGCTATGGGATCAGAATTCATTACATCCTTTGTAAATCCTGTCATTTGAACAGAATTTTTATCGAGAATGGCAATGAGATTATCAAGTTTATAATGGGCACCTGCCATGAGAGCTTCCCAGTTGGTACCCTCATCCAATTCCCCATCACCTACAAGAACAATGGTTTTCCAAGAGGCCTTTCGATAACGGGCACCAAGCGCCATTCCCACGGCAACTGGCAGTCCATGGCCCAAAGATCCTGCTGATAATTCAATGGCCGGTACGTATTTCCGATTTGAATGCATGCCGAATTTTGCGGTATCCAGCGTTTCGAAATGCTCAACCATATAATCGAGGGTATACAGTCCCATATCCTGGTAGATGGTATACAACGTTTCCGAACAATGCCCTTTACTAAGAATAAATCTATCCCTATCTTCCATTTTCACATTCTGGGGATCCCAATGCATATATTCGTAATACAATGCAACGCACATCTCCACGATTGAGAGTTCACCACCTAGATGTCCCATTCCGATTCTGAATATGAAGGTGAGCAGATCCTCTCTGATCTTCAAGCATTTGTCATCCAATTCGACTATTCGTTTTCTGTCTGTCTTTTCCATAGTGTTCCTCTTTTACTTCAAGTCTTCATTACATCTGATCAGGATTTTCGGATATTTTCCGGAAATTTGAGCCTTGAAAGCTTCTTCGGCCTCATCAATAAAAAAATCTTTTTCAATAAAATCACTCAAATCAAATTCCTTAAGTACTTGAATTGCCCTAGGATACGCATAGGGTGCAACAAACACTCCAGAAATAGTCAATTCATTTGCATAACAGTATTTAAACAGATTTAAAGGCATCTCATAATCGTTAGGATACATTGCTGCATAGAGTAAGTATCCACCTTTTGCCGTGATAGGAGGTAAACCTTGCACGGCCTTCACGGAACCAGAACAATCTATCACGATGTCAAATCCCAACCCTCCAGTGATGCGATTGGCTTCTTGCTGCAAGTCATCAACGAGTGGATTGATGGTATGCTCTGCCCCATATTTCAAGGCAAGAACCTGTCTCTCTTGTATGGGTTCAATCATGGTCAGAGCTACCCCTCCCATCATCTTGATCGACTGCAAGACCAACAATCCGATGGGTCCTGCTCCACAAATAGCCACGCGCATACCTATCTTAGGATTCAGCTTATCCATAATCCGTACTGCAATGGATACTGGTTCCAACAAACAGCCTTCCCTAAGGCTGATTTCATCAGGCAGCTTATACACTTGAGCCTCATTCCAGACAATGTATTCGCTCATTCCTGGGCTGTTATACTCCTCACTATGTATACAAAACTGTTGTTGCCCATTCTGGCAATAATAACATTTCCCACAAAATCCAAGAAAGTTCCCTGCTACTCGATCACCAATCTTCAGATTCTTTGCTGTGGCTTTTTCTCCAAGTTCTACGATGACCCCTGAAATCTCATGACCAATTCCAAAAGGCGTTTTCCACCCAAAGATGCCCTCAACAAGATGAGGATCAGATCCACATATTGCACAATAGGCGACTTTGATCTTGACCTCTTCAGGACCTACCTGAAGATTGGGAACTTGGAGTACTTCAATGCGTCCTCTGGTGAGTGGATTTGGATCACGCAAACTTCCGATTTTTGTTACCGA
>JAQVVB010000187.1 GCA_028699215.1 Sphaerochaeta sp.
CAGTACGGAGCATCTGATCAGCGGTGAGTTCAAGCAAGCAGGGCATCCAGTGGTTCTGGTGCAAGCTGAGGGGGAAGAGGATCTGCCAAGGCTCTTTGAAGAAGTCCAAGCACTCATCCGTTCAAAATCGGTGGCAAGTTGCTATGCATTAGGCTTTGGGGGCATTGCTGAGGCGGTAGTGAAGATGTGCTTGGGAAACAGGATCGGCTGTACCCTTCAAGGGGATGTGGATCTGTTTGCCAAGCGCTATGGCGCGTTTGTCTTGGAGCTGACAAAGGACAGTGAGGTAGGGCAGCTTGTAGGATATACCCATGAGGAAGCGACGTGTTGTGGAAATGGCTTCTCTTTCAGTCTGGATGCACTGCAGGCGGTGTATGAACAGAAACTTGCGCCTATCTACCCGATTCAAAACAAGCAGGAGGCACAGCATCTTTGTGTTCCCACCCTGACATATGAAAAACCGGGTAAACGAAAATCTTTTTCTCCGTGCACTCGTCCAAAGGTGTTGATTCCTGTTTTTCCTGGAACGAACTGTGAATATGATCTGCAAAGAGCTCTTATTGAGGTAGGTGCTGAGAGTGAGATTTTCGTCATCAACAACCTTTCTCCTCAAGGGGTGAGCGACAGTGTCGATAGGTTTGCCGCGTTGCTTGCTTCCTCTCAGATCCTTTTTCTCCCCGGAGGATTTTCTGGAGGAGATGAACCTGATGGTTCTGGAAAGTTCATCGCTTCTTTCTTGCGCAATCCCCATATAGCTGAAGAGATCACCAGGTTGTTGGACGTACGGGACGGGTTGGTGTGTGGTATTTGCAATGGGTTCCAGGCTCTGGTGAAACTGGGGTTGCTGCCGTACGGCAAGATAACCTCTCCAAGTGAGGATTCTCCTACACTGACGTTCAATACCCTCGCACGGCATCAATCGATGTTGGTTCGCTCGCATGTCTCTTCGGTCCTTTCTCCTTGGATGAGTGCCTATCAGGTGGGGGATGTTTCCTTGGTGCCCATCTCCCATGGGGAGGGACGTTTCGTCTGTAACCCTGTACTGCTTGACGAGCTGGCAAGATCAGGCCAAATAGCCTGTCAGTATGTTGATCTGCAGGGTGCCGCCACCCTTGATCTGCCCTACAATCCCAATGGATCGGATTATGCAGTCGAGGCCCTTTCATCTGCAGACGGAAGGATCTTCGGCAGGATGGCTCACAGCGAACGAGGGACACGAGAGCTCTATCTCAACACACCCTATAAGCAGGACAATGGGTTGTTTAGAGGCGCAGCTCACTACTTTTCTTAGGTTTTGGGGCAGTTTCGCCCGGTAAAAAGGTTTATTTTGACCCATGTGTATCATTATGACACGCATGGGTTGTTTTTTGGGTTCTGCTGGTTCGTTTTGTCTCTTCTCTTGGAACCTGCTGCATGTGATGGTTGTTTTGCCTACATGCAAGGAAAGATTATAACTTAATATAATATAATAAAATAAAAACAAATAACAGGTATATGTTTCTTGCGTTTGCAAAGTTGGCACGCCTCTTGCATCTATATGTTCACAAGCCGAAAGGCATACAACAGAACATACAAGACATGGAGGTCTTCACATGAAATATTACATTTCCTACAACAAGAACAATCCCGTTTCGAATTTCGAATCACTGTTCAACGACATTTGGTCAGATTGGGGAGTCAGCTCCAGCAAGATTCCTCCGGTTGACGTCTATGAGACTGATAAAGCCTATATGGTTGAAGCTGAGCTTGCCGGCTATAAGCAGGATGAGGTTCAGGTGAATGTCGATAAGCATGTGCTTCGCCTCACTTCTTCAAAGCAGAGCCCGAAGGAAGATTCCAAGGAGAAGAAGTCTTTGGTGCGGGAGCGCTACTACAAGCCGTTTGAACGTTCCTTCAGCCTGCCTGAGGATATTGATGAAAGCGCCATTTCCGGCGAGTTCTCCAATGGTCTGCTGGTTTTGACCCTTCCTAAAAAGGAAGAGGTTCAGATGAAGACGATCGAGGTAAAGATCAAGAACAACGATTAACTACGAAGACGTAGTGAGAAAACCACCCCTTGCACACAGAAACGGCCTGGAGATTGTCTCCGGGCCGTTTCTGTATGGATGCGTTCAGTCGAGGATGATGAGGGCCATGAAAATGAGCGGTTCATCTTCATCATTTCGGATTGCATGGCTTGCACCACCTCCGGTGATGACCAGATCTCCCTTTTCCACGATTTTCTCACCGTCTGCTTCGGTGACAATGCCTTTTCCCGACATGATCCAGTAATATTCGGTTTCATTGACATGGTCATGCTTGCCAATGGAACATCCCTTCTCGATTCTCATTTCATTGAACAATCGACAATGAGCCACACTTCCTTCCTCACTGAGGACCTTGGCGATGACCGAACCCGTACCACCACGCATGTTTTCCTTGATGCTTGTCTGCATGTCTTTGCTTTTCTTGATCATAGACCCCTCCTTTTGTCAGTTTGCCTTACCCTTTGCGTTTGGGCAAGTACTTGTTTGGGGGAAACGTGTTCTTGACATCCAAGGCAAGAGGGGAAATACTGACGACACAAATCACGACTACTCATTGCCAGCCATATGGGTGATCCATACTCGTTTGAGGTGTTCAGTACAACAATCTTGCCCTTTGGGAAGGTTTTCACTGCTTCACTAATTCGGTATGATGAAAAAAGCCGTACATATGATGTCAATAAATTATCGAGGAGAGACTATGAATACGATTTTATCGAAGCAAAGGCTTTCTCAGGAAGTGTTTAGGATGGTTATCCAAGCTCCGGAGATTGCAGAAGCCAGAAAACCAGGACAATTCATCATCCTGCAATTGGGTGGGGACTTCAATGAAAGGATTCCTCTTACCATAGCCGATGCGGATCCTGTTGCAGGAACCATCACCCTGATCTTTCAGGCAGTAGGTGAAACCACCCACCATTTGGCTCTTTTAGAAGAAGGTGATTCGATAGAGAATTTGCTCGGGCCTTTAGGCAAGCCGACCGATATCGAAAAGTTTGGTAAGGTTGTCTGTGTCGGTGGTGGCATCGGTGTCGCCCCGCTTTTTCCCATCGTGCAGGGCATGAAGCAAATGGGAAACGAAGTGAAGGTCATCATGGGCGCGCGCAACGAAAGCCTTTTGATCATGGAAGAAGAGATGAGAGCTACTGCTGATGAAGTCATCGTGGTTACCGATGATGGTTCCTATGGAAGAAAAGCCTTGGTCACCGAGCCTTTGAAAGAGCTCTGTGAGACCTGGAAACCAGATTGCGTGGTCATCATCGGACCTCCGATCATGATGAAGTTTGCAGCCCTCACCACCAAACCCTATGGAATTCATACCATCGTATCCCTCAACACCATCATGATCGATGGAACCGGTATGTGTGGTGGCTGTCGGGTAAGCATTGGTGGAAAGACCAAGTTTGTCTGCGTCGATGGTCCTGAATTTGATGGACATCAAGTCGATTGGGACAATATGTTGCTCCGCCTCGGTACTTATAAGCCCAAGGAGCAGGAAGCTCATCACCGTTGCCACATTGGATTGGACATTAAAGAAGGAGAGGCTTAAACCATGCATGTTTCATGTGAAGAACTCGATGCCCAAGCAAAGGGCTTATTGAAAGAATTTGAAAATGTCACCCTTACCCCCAAGCTCCGTTCCCAGATTCCCATGCAGGAGATGCCTACCCAGGATCCTCACGTGCGTGTGACGAATATGCAGGAAGTTGCCCTTGGGTATAGTGACAGCCAGGTTCGCCTGGAAGCGCTGAGATGCTTGCAGTGCAAGAACCAACCCTGTATTGCAGGGTGCCCGGTTGCCATCGATATCCCCGGCTTCATTGCTGCCGCTGCAGAAGGCGACTATGCAAAGAGCGTAGAGATCATCAAAGAGAGCAGCTTGTTGCCTTCAATCTGTGGACGTGTTTGTCCTCAGGAGAGTCAGTGCCAGAAGTTCTGTACAGTTGGCAAGATGCATAAGGATGTCGACAAATCAGTTTCCATTGGAAGAATCGAGCGTTTCGTCGCCGATTATGCCAGGGAGCATCACTGCGAGACGGTTCCTAGTGTCGCCCCCGATTCTGGTAAGAAGGTGGCGGTGGTGGGAAGCGGTCCTGCAAGCATTTCTGCAGCAGCCGATCTTCGTAGGGAAGGTCACACGGTGGTGATGTTTGAAGCTTTGCACAAGGCTGGCGGTGTATTGGTGTACGGTATTCCTGAATTCCGTCTTCCCAAGAAGATCGTTGAGCATGAATTGGACAATCTCAGAGCCATGGGTGTCGAGATCAGACGGAATTATCTGGTGGGCAAGACCCGCAAGATTTCTGATTTGATGGAAAAAGATGGGTTTGATGCAGTGTTCGTTGGTTCCGGTGCAGGACTTCCCAAGTTTTTGGGCATCGATGGTGAGAATTACGTCGGGGTGTTTTCTGCCAATGAGTATCTTACCCGAAGCAACCTGATGAAGGCTTATGCTGTCGGTGAGTCTCTTACTCCTCTTTTCGATTCAAGGAAGGTAGCGGTGTTCGGTGGTGGAAATGTCGCCATGGATGCAGCCCGTACGGCAAAACGACTGGGAGCTGATGAGGTCACCATCGTATATCGTCGTACCGAGGATGAAATGCCTGCCCGTAAGGAAGAGGTCGGTCATGCCAAGGAAGAGGGTGTACAGTTCTTGTATCTGCATGCTCCTTTGAAGATCACCGCCAACGAGCAGGGTCGGGTCAACGGTGTTGAGCTCATTCGCTGTGAGTTGGGGGAAAGCGATGCTTCCGGGCGTCGTTCTCCTGTAGAGATTCCCGGCAGTGAGAAGCTGTTTGATTTCGATACGGTCATCGTGGCCATCGGAAACGACAGCAATCCTTTGATCAAGGCTACCACTGATGGCATTGAAGTCAACCGCAGAGGCAATTTCATTGTCAATGAAGAGACTTGCGAGACCACCCTTGCTGGGGTGTATGCCGGTGGAGATATCGTACTTGGTGCGGCTACGGTCATTCTTGCCATGGGGCAAGGACGGAAGGCTGCAAAAGCAATGAACGAATATTTGTTGACAAAATAACAAATTATTTCACTAGCACCCACAGGAAAACTGTGGGTGCTATGCCTTGATACACTTCTTTTCATTGTGTATAGTGAGACTGTGGATAAAATAAACGATTGCCAATCGGTAATCTGTCAGCTTCAATCAAATGATAAGATACACGCTCTTCGCGAAGTGATAGATTCCTGTTCTATATTTTCATCTCTTCCCGATATCGAACGCTTCAAACGCGGAGTGCTTCGGCGTGAGCGTATCCAGACGACGGGAATCGGACACGGGGTTGCGATAGCCCATGGGAAAATTCTTGGTCTGAAGGAAGTTCATATTGCCTTGGGGATCAGTGCCAAAGGAATCGAATATGGTTCTGAAGATGGGCTTCCTGTGCATTTGCTGTTCGTCATAGCATCTTCGCCCTCGATTCAGATCGAGTATCTTCGTTCTCTCAGTGCGATATTGCAGAGTGTCAGAAGTGAAGAGATGCGTTCTCATCTGCTTTCATTGCACGAAAAACGATTCGATGCTTCCATCGAAAGGTTTTTGTCCATGATGGCAAACCAACACTTCGTCTGG
>JAQVVB010000188.1 GCA_028699215.1 Sphaerochaeta sp.
TTCCTGCTGGAATCGTGTAAGCACCATACCAAGGGTATTTTTCCTGCAATTTACCAATGAGGCTTGCATCGATGTTGAGCAGCTTTCCGCCTGCGGTGGAGAGCATCTCGGTTACTGCAGCATTCGGGATGCCTGCCATGATCCATGCACCATCGAGTTGCTTGTTGCGCATGAGGTCGATCGCTTCAGTGAAGCCGATATACTGTACCTTGAGATCATCAGGGTAGTTGACCCCACTGGTTTTCAAATGAATGCTGGTTTCGACTTCTGTTGTCGAACCGGGTGCACCGGAGGCAAAACGCTTGCCTGCCAAATCGGTGAACGATTCGATGCCACTGTTTTCAGTTACCACCACCTGGTTGGGGTTGGCGTAGAGGCCGATCATGACCCTCAGGTTGGGGTTTGGTCTTCCCTCAAAGGAACCGATTCCATTGAAGGATTCATACATGATTGAGGTTACAGCCACACCAAGTTGTGCTTCGCCGTCACTGAGCATGTTGAGGTTTGCAATCCCTCCGGCACTTGCCTGGGCGCTGGCACGTACATTGGAAAGTTTGGTGTTCCAAAGGTTGGACATTGCAGCCCCAAGGGGGTACACAGCCCCGGTTGTTGCCGCAGTCGGAAAATTGATCACCGTTTTTTTCTGTGGTTGGGTTCCTGATTCCTGCGTTCCTGCAGCAAACAACATGCCTGAGACCAAGAGAGCTACGAGCACTAAGAGCAAGCTAGTTTTCTTCATGGTTTTTCTCCTTTTTTTGTGATTGTATCTGAATATATTGTATGACGATGATAGCAAGGAACATGAGCAAGGCGATGATATCGGTGCTGAGTCTTGTTTCAATGAACAACAAGCCTGCAATGACAAGCAAAAATCGTTCGATGATGGAAAGCTTCAAGAAGAGAAAACCTTGTAATCCCGAAGACAGGGCAATGACTCCGATTGATGAAGTGAGGACGGCCCGTATCGTAAGCAAAAGAGGCGTATCTGCAGCTGAACCGAGCAGTAAGATAGGGTTGTCAAGGAAGAAGAAGGGGAGGATGAATCCTGTAAGTCCAAGCTTGACGGCGATCAAGCTGGTCTTGGTCTGGTCAGAGTCAGCGATTCCGCTGGCAACATAACTGCTCATTGCTACAGGTGGCGTGATATTGGAAAGACAGGCATAGATGAGGCAGAACAAATGTGCAGCCATGGGGATGGCTCCTGCTTGTATCAAGACCGGAACAGAGACCGTGGAGACAATGACGTACGCTGCGACTCCGGGAACTCCCATTCCCAAGACAATGCTCATGAGCATGACCATGAATCCAGCGAGGTACAGTTGTCCTTCTCCCACTACCCTGAGCATGATGTAGCCGAAATTCAAACCCAAACCTGTAAGTGACACGGTTCCGATGATCACTCCGATGATTGCACAGCTCATTCCAACGGCAATTGCTGAGCGAGAACCTTCCACTGTAGCTTGGACTATGATGGACCAGGTCATTCTCGTTTCTTTTCGTAACCATGAGGCTGCTATCGTGGCGAAGATGGAGACCACTGCAGCAAAGAGGGGAGTGAATCCCACGCTGAGCAGGGAGATGAGAACTACCAAAGGAATTGCCAGGTGCCCCTGTTTTTTGAGTACCAGCAGTGCATTGGGGATGTTTTCTTTGCTCAGACCCGAAAGGCCCAGGCGTTTTGCCTCAAAATGTACAGCGAAGAGGAGGGTGAGATAATAGAGAAAAGCGGGAATGCAGGCAGCCAGCAGCACCGCTGTATAGCTTACCCCCATGAATTCAGCCATGACAAAACCCACGGCTCCCATGATCGGCGGTGCAAACTGTCCACCGGTGGAAGCTACTGCTTCGACAGCAGCTGCGAACTCTTTTTTGTACCCCGTTTTTTTCATCATGGGAATCGTGATGGTTCCTGTAGTGGCGACATTGGCGATTGCCGATCCGTTGATCATACCCAGCAATGCGCTGGCAAGAACTGCGACTTTTGCAGGTCCTCCGGCAGATCTCCCTACCATGGTAAGGGCGATGTCATTGATGAACTGGCTGAATCCACTGTATTTCAGATAGGAACCGAAGAGTACGAAGAGGAAGATATAGGTTGCGCTGACCCCGATGCCGATGCCGAAGATGCCTTGGCTTCCCCAGATCATGTGGTTGAGGACTCGTTTGACACTGAATCCTACGTGTCCCAGTTCTCCTGGGATGAACATGCCGAGAAAGTTATACAGAAGGAAAACCAAGCCAAGGATTGCCAGATTCTTGCAGGCCCGTCGACCTCCTTCAAATATGAGGATGAGCATGATTGCAGCAACCACAAGATCGATTTTCAGCAAATAACCTCCGCGTTTGGCTATTACCGTGTAATTTTTCAACAGGTAGGCAAATACGAAGATAGTGCCGGCGAAAAGTGCCATATCCCAGATAGGAGGTAGTGCGCGGGATCGTTTTTCTTTTGCAAAGGTGGGGAATAGTAAAAAGGTAAAGCCCAAGAGGAAAAACAGGTGCCAAGTGCGCAAGGCCATTGCATCGACCACCCCAAGGGTGTTCGCATAGATTTGAAAGACCGCCCACACCAAAAAGAGTACTGTTACTATCTGTCCCAGTGGACCTGTATAGGCACGTAATTTGCTGTCAGGTTCTTTTTCTTCTAAAAGTATTTGAGCTTTGAGCTCTTCTTCAGTCAGTGAAGCAGGCATATTTTGTTCCATTACTAGTACCCCAAAAGTACCCTCCAATCTATTGGGTGTATAGCTTTTTGTCAATTTGGTTATGCATTATTTTGTATATTAATAATATTATTATGCAAATAGTGATTGTAAAAATGCTTGAATGTCTCCTTTGTCCGTACTATCAAAGGGCTTCTGGTTCAGTCTGCATAGGGGGGGGGATACCTCTTCCATCATGCTCTCTGATAATCTTGAGAAACACCTGAGGTAAGGTTAGTTCTGTTTTAGTTTTTCAATGCGGTAATAGGAACAACATACACTCCATCCGGCCTAACATACGCTGCATTGGAGAGTCCACATATAATGCATAGTATCTTGGGTGGTTTGCCCTTAGGGTCATTTTCGATTGCTTTCTTTATACGTAGGAGATTCTTTGCAGCAGCATCAATCTGGTTTGCACCTAGTTTGATTTCAAAAGCACCCCACTCTCCATCAGGCATTTCGACTACGGCATCGATTTCATTGTTGTTGTAATCCTGATAATGGAAGAGTTTTGCATCATTTGATTCTGCATAGATCTTGAGGTCACGCACACATAATGCTTCAAACAAGAAACCAAGTGTTTGAAGGTCAGATAGAAGCATTGCTGGTGTAGCTTCCAAAAGAGCACAGGCAAGCGATGGATCGGAAAAATGCCGTTTCTCAGATTGCTTGATCCGTATAGAAGAGCGTATATTGCAATTGAACGGTTTCTGATTATCCAAGAGGAATAATCTTTCAAAAAGATTGAGATATTCTGCTACTGTCACTACATCGATGTCATCGTCATCTATTTCCTTTATATCGTTCTTGAGTTTCCTATTCGTTGCAGTTGTGCTTTCATTCCTTGCCAAGGACCTGAGAAGCAGACGTATTTTGTGTAGATCTCTTGTAACTCCGTCTATCCTGTTGATGTCTTCGTTTATCAAAGCATCAATATATTGCCGAGGCACTAGGTGGGCCAATTTGCTATCGGTATTGATGTTCCCTGGCCATCCTCCACGTATGATGTAATCGATGAGTTCATGGAGATTCACCTCATCTGTCAGCATTGTTGGTATTGGGTTATCAAACAGATCTTTCAGCGAAATTTTTCCTGATGAAGCACCGATTTCATACAGAGACATGGGGCGCAATCTAAGCGTTGCAATTCTGCCTGCTCCACTATGTAGAATTCCCTTGCGATTGGGAGTGGATGATCCAGTAAGGATGAATTGCCCCTTTTCTCCTCGCTGGTCCACAGCATACCTGACGGCATCCCAAATTGCAGGGACTTCTTGCCATTCATCGATTAGGCGGGGAGTCTCTCCATCTAGAATAAGGGAAGGGTCCATTTGCGCTAGGGTTCTGTTGCTGAAATTATTCGCAGGAGCACCCACAAAGAATGTGCTCTTACAGTGGTGCTGAGAAGTCATTGTTTTGCCACACCATTTTGGTCCCTCGATACAGACTGAGCCAAAAGCAGAAAGGTATTCGGTTACCTTCTTATCAATCAATCGTGGTAGGTAGGTTTTATTACCCATATGTATCTCCAATTCTCTGTCTAGGATACTACAGATACATTGATTTGGCAATCCTAACTATATGGATTAGGCAAATGTAAGTCTATATATTCATAGTTTTCAATGACATGGATTTGATAATTTTAAGCATCAAGTGTATTCTCTATGCAAACTCATGTCGTTTTCCTTAGTAGTATCTCATGAAAAGAGCAGAAGTTTTTTTTCAAAACATTTCTTGAAGCCCCTATCGCAGTATTCCCGTACATAAGAAAAGGGAGAAACCCAGTTTGCCCTAGAGCAAATAAAAACCATTTTCTACTCCAGGACCAACTCATAGTTTGTACTTCGTCCACCCTTCTCAGACTGTTTGAGAGCACCTTTTTTCATAAGGTCTTTGATATCCCTCATTGCAGTATCATGGCTGCAATCTGAAAGTCTGGCCCATTTCTGGGTAGTCAATGCACCATAGAAATCTGTTGTCAGCCTCACCAGCATTGCACTTTGACGATCATTGAGGGCAAGATTTTGAAACAGACGATTGACTTTCAGGGTTTTCTCAATTGTTTCAATGACGATTTCCAATGCCTCTCTGAGTTGTGTAAGGTACCAAAGAATCCACCCTGTGCAATCCAAAGAACTGGTTTGAGCCTCATGAAGCTGGTCGTAATATGCTTTTTGATGCTTTTTCAACTGAGTGGCAAGGCTGAAAAGAACCAGATTGCTTGTATTTTGTTGATTCAGTACATAGTCCGCGATGGTTCTTGCCATTCTTCCATTGCCGTCTTCAAATGGATGGATGGAGAGGAACCAAAGATGGGCTATAGCGCTTCTTACTGTGTTGGGAAGTGTGCTTGGCGTATTGACCCATACGAGGAATTCTTCCATTTCCTGAGGAACCTGTTCAGAGGGAAGGGCTTCATACAAAACTTCTTGGTTTTTGTACGAACTTGCAAGCACTTCGATTGGTTCTGTTCTATACCTTCCTGCATGGAGTGAGAAAGGGCCGCTTTTTCCTTGAGGAAACAATGTGCGATGCCAAGAAAATAATCTTTCTTGGGTGAGAGGGAGTTGAGAGTGCTCCAAGGCATCCAGCAACGTTTGGACAACACCTTCGATATGGGGTCCTGAGGGCTTCATCGATGCTTTGGGAACCTGGAGTCTTCGACAGAGGGAAGAGTAGATTTTGAACTGCTCAAGAACCTCTCCCTCAATTCCATGAGAATAATGGATTTCATCGGCAAGGATTTGGGCTTCCAATTCTTTGCAGTCTTGTATTCCCAATTGTTCACTCAATGATGCAACCTTCCCTTGCGCATAGGCAACCTTACTCAGTTCTGGAAGCAAGGAAGGGGAATCAAAAGAGAAAAGAGGCCAATCGGAGCACTGCCAAATATAT
>JAQVVB010000189.1 GCA_028699215.1 Sphaerochaeta sp.
AAAGAGGGCTTTCCTTCCTCAAATGGGGCGTGCTCGAGGGCTTTTACCACTTCTTCCATGTTGTTACCGTCAATTTCTCGTACTGCCCAGCCAAATGACATCCAACGTTCTGCAAGTGGTTCCAGATTCATGACCCGTTCAGTGGCGCCTGAGATTTGAAGGTGGTTTCTGTCTATGATACAAATAAGGTTGTCCAATTGGTAATGGGAGGCTGCCATGGCAGCTTCCCAGACAGAGCCTTCTTCTTGTTCCCCATCACCCATTAAAGTGAAAACCCGATTGTTCTTGGAGTCTTTTTTCAACCCAATCGCCATTCCTGCGGCAATGGAAAGTCCATGGCCAAGAGCACCGGTATTCATTTCAATTCCAGGAATTTTATTATTGGGATGACCGATGAGGCGACTCTTGAACTGGCAGAAGGTATCCAGTTCTTCAGTAGGGATGAACCCTCTTTCTGCAAGGACAGCAAGATACCCTTCTATACAGTGACCTTTGGAAAGGATGAATCGGTCTCTTTTTTCCCATGTAGGGTTTTGAGGGTCGATGTTCAGTATTTTGAAAAAGAGGGCTGTCATGATGTCTGCGGAGGAAAGAGATCCTCCCGTATGACCGGTTTTTGCCCTATAAATCATGGTAAGCAAGGTCCTGCGGGTTTCTATAGCCTGCAATTCCAATTCTCTGATAGTCATTCATTTTCCCTTTTTGGCATACGACCTTCCATCAATCTTGCGATTGTTGGGCTTTCGATGTGTTTTGGTATCTTTTCAGTTCATGCTTGGGACGTCTTCACCCCGTAGGTAGGCTTTGACATCTTCTTCTATCGGATCATAGAAATCGGGTTGTATGCCGATGTATTTGCAGCTTTCATAGAGAATGGGTACGATGTTTTGGTGGATGCCGACGCAGTGGTGAATATACGGTCCTGTGACGATTTTTTCTTCGAGTCTCTTGATGTTTTCCACTTCTATCCAGAGGTAGGTTCCCATACATTTGGGACCGGAGACACCCTTGGCTGTACCAAGAAGAAGCGAGTATTCTCCGTTGTCACCGTCGAAGCGACAGAGGGTTACTTTTCCATGTTTTGCTTCCGCTGTAAGGCTTCCTGGGTGTTCAAAAGCAAGTGGATACCCCAGTACAGGTTTTTCTTTTGCCACAGATATAGGCCAAGGTCCACAATGTTGAAGAAGTTCACCATTAGGAATGTCGGGGTGGCGGATGGTCCAGTCAGCAAAGAAGGAACGGGATGTATCCATGCCTGCCGCTTCTACCAAAAGAGCGGTAATGGCACCATGAATGTCGGTTTCACATACCACAGGGATGCCTTCGTCATTGAGAAGGGCATTCGCAGCACAGGGCATGATGCCGAGTTCTTCCTGAAGGGCGTTCCAGCATTGTATGGCGATGGCTTTGCAGCCAAAGTGTTTGGCAAGGTGGCCCATGGCTACCTTGAGTGCCGCTACCGTTTCAAGTTGTGCTTCGGTGACGTTGATGATCATGGATTGTTTGATGTAATCGATGACACTCTGAACTTCGTCTTTCTTTTCTGCCTTTGTCCGTTTCACCTCTTTGGTGAGATCGGGCATGGGAATGGGCGAGAGCTGTATATTAAATCGTTCAAGTAGTTCACCTTCGTTGCACATGGTGGTCCAGAAATCAAAGGGGCGAGTGGATATCTGTAGAATTCTGATTGACCTGAAGGTTTTTACGGTATTGCAGACAGCAAGAAAATCAGAAAGACCTCGTTCAAATTCTGGGTCAGATACTCTGCAGTTGGTTATGTAAGTAAAGGGGACTCTGAATCTTCTTAAGACTTTTCCTGTAGCAAAGAGTCCGCATTGTGTGTCACGTAGTCGAACGCCATCACGCTCTGGCCGCTCATCCAATGGGCCCCAAAGTAGGACAGGTACGCCCAGTTCCTTGGCTAATCTTGCACAAACGTACTCAGTGCCAAAGTTGCAGTGAGGGAGAAAGAGCCCATCGATTTTCTCATCCTTGAACTTTTGGGCAATTTTCTGCATGTCTTCATCATTGTATAGAAGGCCTTCATCGTTGATATCAGTAATGTCAATGAATTCGATATTCAGTTCTTTCAAGCGATTAGCCGTGATGTTGCGGTATTTAATGGCATCAGGAGCACTGAATATGCTTCTTCGGGTTGGGGCGAAGCCCAATTTGATGGTGGCCATGATTTCTCCTTAGGGTCTTTACTGGGGGGGACCGTTTATTCATATCCTAAGCCAATATTTTGGTATCGTCAATGGAAAATATTTCGTTTGTTTTCTTTTGGTTTTCTTTTAGTTGTTTTTTGATGAAAACTGAAGACAGAATCGGTTATGGTTGGTAAAATGATGAAAATATCTAGGGTTTATATACTAATTTTGAGTTTGATGTTTCTTCGAATGGTTGGCTTCCTTTTGGTTTTAAAGGAGAATATGAGGGATAAATCTTTTCATTTTATTTGTTTCCTAGTATGATAACAAAGGATTATGTAAGGGGAAAAGTATGTTTCAAGACCAGAGAAGGGAGAAGATCCTTCAGCTTTTACAAGAAAACGGCAGTTGTAGAGTACAAGAACTCAAAGAGCTCTTCCAGGTTTCAGAGCCTACCATACGTGGGGATTTAGAAAGTCTTGAAAAATCTGGATTGATCACCCGTCAGCATGGTGGCGCTTTCATCAATAATCTTAGATCAGTATCCATACCTCTCTCTTTGCCTAATCGTGGGCAAGAAGAAGCAAAATATCGTATAGGGTTGAAGGCTTCCGAATATGTAGGTAATGGAGATAATATCATACTTGATTCAGGAACGACTGTGACGGAGATGGTGAAGCATTTAGGTAACCGCACGAATCTCAATATTGTGACAAATGCACTAAATATTGCTCTTCATCTTGGAATGGAGCCTACAAATCATGTTTTAGTCGTTGGTGGTGAGTTTAAGCCTCCTACGCTCTCTCTTACAGGGGAGAAGGGTTTGCAGCTTTTTGAAAACCTATATGTTGAGAAATTATTTCTTGCTACTGGGGGATTCTCCCTGGAGACTGGTTTGACCTATCCAAGTTTCAGTGATATTGCACTCAAACGTGCCATGATAGCTTCTGCAAAGACAGTCTATTTGCTAGCAGATTCCAGCAAGTTGGAGAAAGTGCAGTTTGCTTCTTTGGGGTGTGCAGATAAGATTAAATATCTTCTGACTGACGATGGAATCGATCCTGAGTATGCAAAAAAGCTAAAAGCATCGGGAATCACCGTAATCATTTGCTAGGATACGTTGGCATCTAGAAAGAAAGGGCAATCTATTAGCGATTGTTCTTTTTTTTAAGGTAATGAGTTCATTTATTTTCTTTTTCCCTCTTTCAACTTGATTTTATTTTTTGAATCTTTGTTTGATTTTTATTGATTTTTATTTAACTGGCAAACGTGTAAGAATTAGGAGAATATTTCTTAATTTTTGGGAAAATTTCCTTAAAAGCAAGTAAAACAAAATAAACGAAAATAAAACACCATAACAATATTGCTTTTTATTTGACAAACCACCTACTCGATTGTATTCTGGACCTAAGTTTCCAACAAACGGAGGTTGAAATGAAAAAAATTACAAAACTGGCAGTATGTGCAATCGCATTGATGCTCGTCGCAGGAATCGTATTTGCAGCTGGCGCTTCAGAAACTGCTGCAAGTCAGAGCAAACTCATGGTCATCATCACTCCTTCTCATGATAATCCCTTCTTTAAGACAGAAGCCGATTCTGCTGCAGCCAAGGCTCAGGCTCTAGGATATCAGACAAAGGTCTATGTACATGACGATGATGCCAACAAACAGAGTCAATATTTTGACTTGGCCATTTCCGACAAAGCCAGTGCAATCATTCTTGATAACGCTGGGGCTGATGCAACCATCGCAGCAGTTAAGAAAGCAAAAGACGCTGGGATTCCCACTTTCTTGATTGATCGTGAGATCAATGCAACTGGTATTGCTGTTTCTCAAATCGTTTCCAACAACTATCAGGGTGTTCAGCTAGTTGCAGAATTCTGGGTTGAGCAAATGGGAGAAAAGGGTGACTATGTTGAATTGGTTGGAAAAGAATCCGATACCAATGCCGGTGTCCGTTCTCAGAGTTATCATGATGTTATCGACCAGTATCCTGGTTTGAAAATGGTTGCAAGACAAAGTGCCAACTGGAGTCAGCCAGAGGCTTTCCAAAAGATGGAATCAATCATTCAGGCCAATCCCAACCTCAAGGGAGTGATTTGTGGTAATGACACAATGGCAATGGGTGCTATGGCGGCTTTGAAGGCTGCAGGAAAGAGCCAGGTTGTCGTTGTTGGGTTTGATGGTTCGAATGATGTAAGAGATTCCATTCTTGCAGATGACATCAAGGCTACTGGACTCCAGCCTGCTGCAAGAATTGCAGAGATGGCAGTTGAACAGGCAGATAAGTACATCAAGACAGGTTCGACCGGCCTTCCAGAGAAACAGTTGGTTGACTGTGTACTCATCACCAAAGACAATGCTTCTAAACTTGACAATTTCGCAATGGCAAACTAATGACTTTTTACGGGACGTACTGAAAAGTGCGTCCCTAGCTTTCCTCGTATGATAAACTTGGAAAAAGTAAAAAGCACCAGATGTAGTCTAGGTCAAAGGTCGTTGTGTTTTTTCATGCTGCAAGGAGTTGGAGATGGGTCACAGAGTTTCCCTTTTTTTCTGTATTTTATTGGTTGTTTTTGGTGTTTTAGGTTCTTCTTGCACCATCAAAAAACATGATGAGACAGATCAAACCAAGGCCGATAATGAGATTGAGATATATTTCGGCAATACTGGGTTTGATGCAAAGCAATATGTAAACGAAATCTGGGCTGACCAGGTAGTTCCGTACATTCAGGAAAAAGCTGTTCCTTTGGATATATTAATGCCGGCTCTTGCGAATGAGGCTTTGGATGTTTCGAAAAAGTATGGATATAGGGTTGGTGAAGAAGGTACTTTTTATAATTTTGCGGTTAAGGGCCGTGTTCGCATTGTTGAGATCAATCAAGAGTCTCGGAACGGTTTGATGTATGTAGACGCATCTCCTTATTCAGGAGAGAAAGAGTATGTGCTACAGATAGGTCCCGTTTTCAAGGGAACTTCCATAAGGGATATTCTTGATTTCATTTCCTTGAATGATTTTGAAAACCAAGTGGAATTTGCTCGTTTAGCCAATGAATTTAATTTCAAAGTGCGAGATGAGGTTCTTTATGACTTGTCATATGAGAACCTATTGGGATCTGAGGTGGATATCGTCGCCGTTTTCAGTTTCGATCCAAAGAATCAAATGCATGTAATGACTCCCGTTATGATTTCGCTTGTTGAAGAGCATGGGGGTAAACCATGAGTCATGAATCTGACGAAATCATTCTTGAGGCTTCACAAATAACCAAGATTTACCCGGGGACGGTAGCTTTGGATAAAGCTTCCTTCAAGGTCCGCAGAGGTAAAGTAAATGTATTGATTGGTGAAAATGGTGCAGGGAAATCGACCATGATGAAGATCATCGCAGGGGTCGAGCAGAAAACAAGTGGACATATCATCATTGATGGAGAAGATGTCGATTATCATAC
>JAQVVB010000190.1 GCA_028699215.1 Sphaerochaeta sp.
ATTGAAAGCAAAATATGGGGATGTTCTTGAAGATGGGGGAGCCTTGGCCCCACCACTCCATTCAAGTAGTGAAGCCTTTGAATTCATGTTGTCTGCTGCAAAGGATTGTGGAATTGAAGGCCATATCACTCTTGGTCTTGATGTTGCTGCAAGTGAACTGTTCGATGGATCCTGTCAGTTGTATAGAGTCAATGGAGGTCTTTCCAGGGAGGATCTCTGTGATTATTACTGTAAACTTGCTAAAGACTATCCTCTGACTTATTTAGAGGATGGATTTGGTGAGGATGATATCATCGGATTTGATTTGCTGATGAAGCGGTTACCCAATATACAGATAGTTGGCGATGATCTGTTTACTTCAAATCTTTCTCGAATGCAAAAATATCATCGGTCTGCAAACGGCTTGCTGTTGAAGATCAATCAGATAGGGACTGTTAGTGAGGCCCTTGATGCTGCAAAATTTTCTGAAGAGAAGGGAATTGACGTAACCGTTTCCCTCCGTTCTGGAGAGACCACGGATGATTTTATTGCGGACTTGTCCGTCGCTGTTTCCTCCCGTCAGATAAAACTTGGTTCTCCTGTTCGGGCAGAACGAAATGTAAAATACAACAGACTGCTTCGAATCGCATCGGAATTGGAGGAATAGAAAATGTCAGATTTTGTCATCGAAAAACAAACTGCAGCAGATATCGTGTATGGTTTGATCAAGAAAGAGATTATCGAACTGAACTATAAGCCAGGGGAGAAGCTTTCTGAACAGAAAATTGCAGAGAGATATAACGTAAGTAGGGATCCTGTAAGAAAAGCAGTATCCAAACTCGCTTTAGAAGGTTTACTCGTAAGCAAACCCCAGTTTGGTACTATTGTAAGCGAGATTTCAATTCCACAGGCCCTAGACATTTGCGATATCAGACTTTTGCTCGAGGTGTATGCAATAGAGCATGCAGTACAGAATATGTCTGATGATGAAATTTACATTCTTGTAAAGAATTATGAGCGTCTTGAAGATATTCTGAAGAATATTGCAGATAGCGAACTTCAGAACCAAGAAATTTATTCGCTTGACGCTCAAATGCATAATGCCATTTACGTTGCAAGTGGGAATTCAATGGTTAAAAGTGTCATTGATGCGTATGCCTTCATTATCAAGAGAGTACAAATCGCAAATATAAAATGGCACCAAAGGAAAGATGATACGGTCAAGGAAATGGGAATGATTATTCGTGCGCTTCAATCAAGGGATACGGAAAAAGCTGTCTCAGCAATGCGTGTCCATATTGGCAACATTAGATTAACGGTAGAAAAAACATACCGATAATAAAAAAAGGAGAAAGCTATGAAAAAAGTAGTACTGATGCTTTTTATTCTGGTTCTTTGTTCCACCTTTGTTTTTGCAAATGGTTCTACAGAGTCGTCTACGGCTGCAAAGAAAACGGTTGCTTACCCTACTAAGGAAATAACCATCATCATTCCTTGGAATCCGGGTGGTACCAATGATCTGATGGCTCGAGCTATGCAACCAATCTTTAAATCAATGTACAATGTTGATTTGGTGGTAAAGAATGTTCCTGGTGGAGGGAGTGCTGTGGGTATCACCGAAGCAATGATTGCAAAACCGGATGGTTACACGTTGGGCTTAGCAACGAGTTCTTATCTTGCACTTATCGCCCAAGGTCGTGTATCTTCAGCATTCGATGATGCATCCAACATGATGAATGTGGCCCAAGAGCCTGTCTGTCTTGTTGTAAAGGCAAAAGGAAAATATGCTGATGCGGAAGCTGTGATTGCAGCTGCTAAGGCAAAATCAAAGGGTATCTCTGTTGGCATACCTGGTTCAAATAATGTAAATCAAGCCTATGCAACATTACTTCAAGAGAAAATTGGAAGCGAGTTCAATTTCATGCCTTTCGATGGTGGATCTCGAATTGTTGCAGAATTGATTGGGGGACATATCGATGCTGGTGTCTTGAAGCCTAGCGAAACCATTACTCAGGTAAGGGCTGGAGAATTAGCGATTGTTGGTGTATTCAATAAAGATGGCATTGCTATTCTTCCTGAAGTCCCAACCTTTGATTCACTTGGATATGATGTATTCAGACTTGGGAATATTCAACAGACAGCGTATCTTATGGGGCCAAAAGGGATAGATTCAGAAATCCAAACTAAAATCATTGATATGTTCACGAATGTATTGAAGTCTGAAGAATATAAAGCATTTGCTGATCAGGTAGGTATCAATGTTGCTGCATTTTCTGGTACAGAGTTCGATACCTTCATTCATGAAGTATATGATGGATTAGTGAAGGCAAGTGAAGAAATTTTCACGAAATGAGTTTCATTTATGGTTGCCAGTGTAAACTGGCGACCTTTAAAATAAAGGAAATAAGAAAAATGGGTAAAACCGAGAAAAGATTTGAGAATATCATATTTGTTATTTTCATCATTGGGTTTTCATACCTGCTGTATGTAGCAAGAACATCCGAATCCTATTCTTTTGATGGTGTTGCCTCAATGGCTTTTCCGTCATGGATATTTATCATTACGATTGTACTCTGCTCTGTTGGATTAGTAAGAAATTTACTTATCAAATGGAAAGAAACCGCGCCACAAGAGCCTAAAACCGATTTGCGTATATATCTCTCTTTGGTATTTATCATCATATATGCTGCTTTATGGAATATATTGGGGTTCTGTTTTAGCACAATACTGTTTTTAATTATTGAATCGAAGATGCTTCGACCTTCTTGTGACTGGAAAAAAGTAACGCTAATCGCCATTAGCATGACGGCTTTTTTGGTTTTTATTTTCGGTGTACTTTTTAATGTTGACTTCCCAGAACCCTTAATTGAATTGTTGTTGGGCTAAGGAGAAATATATGAATTTTGCTACAATACTAGCAGGCGTTTTTTCAATTATTGGCAATCCGGTTACGTTGCTTTGGATACTTTTAGGGACGTTTCTCGGACTTGTATTTGGAGCTTTGCCTGGATTAAGCGCAACAATGGGTGTTGCACTCTTAATTCCTCTGACCTTTACATTAAGCCCCGTGGTTGCAATTGGTATGATGTTGGGGACATATATTGGAGGCATAGCTGGAGGAGCAGTATCAGCAACACTTCTGAATATTCCAGGAACGCCCTCTGCAGTTGTAACCTGTCTCGATGGACATCCAATGGCGATGCAAGGAAAAGCTGCTAGAGCACTTGGTTGGGCGGCCTTTTCATCTGGATGGGGAAGTATTGTAAGTTGGATTTTGCTTATTACAATATCTCCTTTTCTTGCAAAAATGTGCACAGGATTTGGTTCTCCAGAATACGCTGCATTGGCTTTTTTTGGCTTGTCCATTATCGCTGCCGTATCAGGAGACTCTCTTATAAAAGGAATCATCGCAGGTTTGTTTGGAGTTTCCTTATCCTTTATTGGTATAGATCCAATTTGGGGTGATTTACGCTTTACCTTTGGCAGCATTAACCTGATGGGCGGTATCAGCACTGTCGCTGCCTTGATTGGACTGTATTCTATCCCACAAATATTAAACAGCTGTCTGGATAAAGACAATGAAAAAATAACAGGGAAAGATTTGACGATCAAGAATATTGTTCCACCTTTTAAAGAACAGTGGGCACATAAACTTAATATTCTCCGTTCCAGCTTGATTGGTACACTCATTGGCATTATTCCTGCCACCGGTGGAAATATTGCAGCTTTCATTGCATATGATCAGGCAAAGCGCTTTTCAAAAGATTCTGAAAGCTTCGGAAAAGGAAATCCCGATGGCATCATTGCATCAGAAGCGTCCAATAATGGAGTATGTGGAGGCGCATTGATTCCAATGTTGACTTTAGGCATTCCTGGCGATAGTGTCACTGCGGTTTTGCTTGGAGGGCTTCTGATTCATGGAATTCAACCAGGGCCAGCATTATTCGCAAATTCTCCTATACTTGTGGCTGGTATATTCACGACAATTCTTGTTGCGACGATTTTCATGGTTCTTTTGCAAGTTTTTGGTATCAAGATTTTTGTTAAGACTTTGAACGTTCCTGTGAATTATTTGAATTCTGTACTTGTTGTATTATCTCTTATTGGTTCGTATGCAATCAGGGGAAGTTTCTTTGATGTCCTTCTTACCTTGTGTTTTGGGACATTTGGATATCTGCTGAGCAAAGCCAAATTCCCTATGGCTCCAATTGTTCTTGGGCTTGTACTTGGGTGCATGTTTGAAGGAGAGTTCCGTCGAGCACTTAAGCTTGGTGGAGGGTCTGCAAAGATTTTCTTGACAAGACCCATTGCCTTGGTCTTCATTCTAATTGCATTTGCAATCATTATCTCAACCATAATCAAATCCAAAAAATCTCGAGCTGCCAAATAAGCGAAACAATCCATGAAAATACTTATATACGATAACTTGACCGATTCATTATTTGAGAAACTAAAGCAATATGGTGAAGTCTCTGATAATCGTGAAAGCATTAGGCATGCTGAGATAATTGTTTTACGCGGTAGTTGTTGTGATAAACAATTGATTGATGGGGCTTCCTCCTTAAGACTTATCGTACGGGGTGGTGTTGGTATTGATACCATTGATACTGCCTATGCGGAAAGTAAGGGAATCCTTGTCCGAAATACCCCTTATGCTTCAGCCATCGCTGTTGCGGAACTAGCTTTTTGCTTGATGTTGGATGTTGCGAGCAAATTGAATTTTTTTGAGAATAGTATGGTTGATGGATTGTGGTTGAAAGATGAAAAGCGTTCAGAACTTTTTGGAAAAACGCTTTGTCTTGTTGGCGTGGGCAACATTGCCAGAGAAGTGGCTATTCGTGCCAATGCTTTTGGAATGCATGTTGTTGGCTATGATAATCGACGTAAGGAACAGCCTTTCGCTACGATGGTATCTTCGTTGGAAGAGGCAGTGTGTTATGCAGATTATATATCTCTCCATGTTCCTTTGACAGAACAAACGCAAGGAATGATTAATCGACAACTACTGTCTTGTTGCAAAAAACAACCGGTAATCATCAACACTTCTCGTGCTCTCGTTGTGAATGCAGAAGATATTTCATATATGCTTCAAAAAGGTTGTATCGCATGGTATGCAACTGATGTCTATCCTTCTGATCCTCCCTCTTCTGATTATTGCTTGTTACATGCAGAACATGTAACATTGACTCCTCACGTTGGTGCAAATACCTATGAGAATCTTGAACGCGTGGAGAATGAAGTCGTGGAGGTCATTGGAAACTTCATCACATGCAAAGAGTCCTAGGAACATCTGCTGCCATCGTCGGTAGTATCGGCCCCGGGAAGAACTTTCATGTTTCTCATAAAAGCCGCTGAAATCGGGCATTCAAAACATGATTCAGCGATTTTTAGGGTAGGTAGACTCTACATCAATTTACAAAGCAATACCTATTGCTCATTCTGAATACATATTTCATTGACTAGATGGAAAATTTAAAATCCACTTTTGCAGTGAGTTGGTAAGTTTTTAAGATTTGTAGACTTTCTTATGCTGTTTTGCCATACTGAAGAAGTATTCGGGATGGCTCGGCAGCAAAGATGTGGAAGTCCCTGCCGGGCTGTT
>JAQVVB010000012.1 GCA_028699215.1 Sphaerochaeta sp.
GAAAAGTGCCTGATTTCCTGGTTTGTGAGTTCTCTTCCTGGCTTATCAGGGATACGGTGATGGCATTGCATGATCAGCTTCCTCCGATGGAAATCTCTGCCCTTACCAATTTTTATCCAGACCACCTCAACTCCTATGAAAGCATTGAAAAATACCTGGAAGATAAAATGGATCTTTTTTCTCCTTCCACAAAAATGGCAGTGGTTCCAGATGTCATGATCAAAAAAATTCAAAAACAGACCAACCTGGATAAAAAACATGTGAGAGGAATCAACCGCTCATGTGCAAAAGAATTGGATCAAATGCCCCATCTTAAAAGTGCATACGCAATACTGTTGGCACTTGGATTCAAGTATAAGCCTATATTGAAAGCCTTGGAGAGTTTTAGTGGAGTACCTCATCGTATTGAACAAGTAGGAAGCTTAGGGAACATTCTCTTTGTCAATGACAGTGCCGCAACGATTCCTGAGGCCGTCCATTTCTCATACGCCAAGTTCAGAACCATGGCAGTACACCTCATTTGCGGGGGAACAGATAAGAATCTCAGTGCAGATTCCATGCTTGATGTATTGAAGAATTCTTCGAGCATCTCATTATTGGATGGAAGTTTTACAAGAAATAAATTGCTTGTGCTGTTACAAGCACACAACATCCCCTTCCATGGGCCCTTCAGCACCATGGAAGAAGCACTGCAAAGCAGTTATTCGTTGGCAAGCATGAAAGCCGCAGAGTTGACAGAACTCCCTCAGGTTGTTCTATTGTCTCCAGGGAGTGCTTCCTTTGAACTCTTTAATAACGAATTTGACCGAGGAAACCAGTTCAAACGCTTGGTGATGAACCTTCTTGATTCCTAGCCTTTCTCATCATCCCGTATCTGATATTTTCAGAAATCGTATACATTTTCCAAATGAAAAAGTTCAGTACATAATCAGTAGTAGGTGTTCGATAATAGACCTGCCCTCCAAAAGAGCGCTTGAATAGATCGAGACCCGCTAAATGCTGCCCCCTACCCTTAGGACCGGGAATTCCAAATAAATCATAATATTTGCATCCATACTGGCAAGCCTGTTTTATGGCAAAATCCTGTAAAGAAGTCGAACAGGAAAAATTATCCAACCGCAAGGAGGCACCATACAGGTAGACGGCTTCCTGAGAGGTAAACAAAACAATGATTCCACCAACAATGCGTTTATCCTGTTTTGCCAGAAACAACCGACAGTTGACATCTCCATTGACTTTGCCATCAAGGGCAAGCAAGGCCTTGAGATACTTGCTGGACCTAGGAGCAAACCCATCTTTTTTTGCGGTCTCCAAGTAGATTTCATACCATCGTTTGTACTCAAGTATCTCACCGCTCCAGGCAACCACTTCGAAAAGCTGAAAACTTTTCCGCAAGGACCGTTTCGCTCGATCACGATACCCAAGGGAAACACCTTCATACCCCCATTTTAGATCAATACGTACCGTTCCATCTGGTTGAACGCTCTCTTTTGCTGTCCGAAACCGTCTAGATGACAGCCACATAACATTAGGGTCGTTGACCTCATCCCAAGGAAGGTCGTATCGAATTGCAAAAACCCCTTTCGGTAATAATTTTTTCAATTGCCGTGAGAGTTGCTTCATGAAATCTGAAACATTGGAGGTAGGAGAATGGAACACATCGGGACCGAACGGAACATACGCAAGGTAGCAGAAAGGAAACAATTGTTTCACAAGAACCAATAGAGAAGAATCCCACGCTTCTTCATGCAAAGAAAAAGCGTAAGGTTTCCATCCTATACCATGTTTCACTGCTGCCCAAAAACTACTCTGGAAAGGAGAGCCGGGGCATGTAAGTTTTTTATAATCTATGCTCTCAATTGTCATATTGTCCTATATCCTACCATACAACTATTAAAATAGGGGCCTGAACGGCCCCTAACTTTCGATTATTTTATTTTTAACCAACGGGACCATTAAGATATTTTTTTGAAGTCAAGTATGTACCCTGCGAACCAACAGCCTTTCCGTCTATCTTGACCACACCATCTTCACAAACAATGGGCATGGAGAAGAAATGGTCTGCCTTCACAAAGGAGAGTGCTTCAGTAGGAGGATCAAACCCTTCCGGTTCAAGGATGGTGCCAGTCTCAAATTGAGGCGCAAACAACACTTCACACGTTGAGTGTTCTTCAGCTTCAGGATCACTTGCAGCCAAAAGCATACCGTAACTCTTCACACCACGGAAATTTGCAGGTTTCAAGTTACTTACCAAAACGATATTCTGCCCTTGAAGTTCCTCAATGGTGTAATAAGGAACAATCGAACTGACAATCGTTCGGCTCTCTTCTTCCTTGCAATCAAGGGTTAGGATATAGAGCTTGTCACCTGAAGGGTGTTTTTCTACATGAGTTATCGTTGCAACCTTAAGGATTACCCTTCGGCTGAATTGTTCTGCAATTGTTTGCTGTACTTCATTCTGTTCCATTTTCTTCTCCGGTTGTATCTTTTTCTCTTCTTTGTCGGAAGTTTTGTTCTTTTCTTTTTCTGCACGTTCTTCTTGAGAACCTGCAAAGCGGTTTCTTAATTCAGAAATCCTGGCATCCTCAAGCTTGTTGAAAAGCAATTCAACTTCACCAATCTCAGTGATTCCCGTATAGTTGCCCAAATCAGTCCATTTGGTTTGCTGACTTCCCATGAAGGAAAGCATCTTTGCACTGGTAGAGGGCATGAACGGTTCAACCATGACAGCCAAATCACGAATGAGATAGACCAAGGTCTTCAATAAGGAAGCAGCTTTTACAGGATTTTCCGTGCGCATCTTCCAAGGTTCACCATCTTGGAACGCTTTGTTTCCAATGGATGAAAGAGCAAGAATCTGTCTCAATCCATCACGTTCCTCAGCGCGTTCCATCAACGCATCGATTTCCTGTTCCTTGTTCACAATCAGTGAATACAAATCTGCATCGATTTCACCTTCCGGCAACTTACCGTCATAAAATTTTTTTATGAATGTCAGTGTTCGGTTTACCAGATTGGAAAGGTTTCCGATAAGTTCCTTGTTGACCTTCTCCTGGAAATCAGCCCAAGTAAAGGTGACATCGCTCTTTTCAGGACGATTGTAGAACATGTAAAAACGCCATACATCTGCAGGAATCAAAGTATCCTGTACATCATTTCCGAAAATTCCAATCCCTAGGCTCTTACTGAACTTCCCACCTTCATAATTGAGGTACTCTGTGCTGCTCATATGATGGAGCATCGTCCAGTTCTCACCAGTTGCAAGCTGACAAGAAGGGAATATCACCGTATGGAAGGGGATATTGTCTTTTCCAATAAACTGGAACAATTCAGTATCCTCAGGCTCATGCCACCAACGTTTCCAATCATCTGTTGCATTGGCACTGATGGATACATAGCCGATTGGAGCATCAAACCAAACATAAAAAACCTTATTCTCGTACCCTTCTTTCGGAACAGGAATCCCCCATTTCAGATCACGGGTAATACACCGTTCCTTCAGTCCATCACGAATCCAGGATTTAGTGACTTGAATTGCATTATTCGCCCAAAATCCATGCACACTCGCCTCTTCCATCCACTTTTCCAACATGGGAAGAGCTTTGGGGAGATCAATATAAAGATGTCGGGTTTTCTTAGGCACTGGTTTTGTGCCACATACACCACATTTTGGATCGATAAGTTCGGTGGGATCCAAAAGGGTCTGGCAAGTATCACATTGATCGCCGCGAGCACCTACAGAACCACAATGAGGACAAGTACCTTCAACAAACCGATCCGCTAGGAATCGTTCACATGAAGGACAATAGAGTTGTTCAAGCTCATGTTCACTAATGAACCCTGCTTCATCTACCTTTTTGAAAATCTCCTGAACGATCTCAGTTTGCTTAGGAGTGCTGGTTCTACCAAAATAATCAAAAGCAATGTTGAACCACTGATAAATATCCCGATGGATGGCATGATAATGATCACAAAGCTCCCGGGGAGTCACCCCTTCCTTGAGCGCTCTGGTCTCAGTTGCCGTACCATATTCATCGGTTCCACAGACATAGAGGGTTTCATACCCTTTGGAACGGCAGAAACGTGCGAATACATCAGCAGAGAGGACTTGGGTGAGATTTCCAAGATGTGGAATATTGTTTACATAAGGCAAGGCGGAGGTAACTAGTCTCTTTTTCATAGGGGACATAATAGACCTCGAATCGCTTTATTTCAATGGCAAACCAAGCAATCTATATCATATTGTAACCTTGACGATGACCAAATGTGTAAGTACATTGAAGGTGTGTCCAAGTGGGCACATCAAGGAGATATCATGGATACCATGCAGCAGCCACCGAGGCCTGCACGAAAAACGAACAATATCAGCCCAAAGCTGGTAATTTGGATTATCGTTGCCATCGTGTTGGTCATGCTGGTTCTCAGCAGCTTTTTTGTTGTAGACCAAACAGAACAAGCGGTTGTATTACGGTTAGGAAAATATAACCGAACCGTAGGACCAGGCCTTCAAACAAAAATTCCTCTAGGAATCGAAGCTAGTTACAATGTCCCAACCCAAGTTGTTCAAACAATGACTTTCGGATATCGACCAAGCGCATCAAGCAATTCGCTTTTCGCTGGCTCCGACTATCAAAACGAATCGGTGATGCTTACAGGAGACCTGAATATCATCGATGTCGAATGGATTGTCCAGTATAAAATCGAAGACCCTGTAAAGTGGATGTTCAAGGTTGAATCCAGGGAAACCACACTGAGAGACATCAGCCAGAGCGTCATGAACAAACTGGTTGGAGATCTTCCCATTCTTTCGGTCATGACCAGTGAGCGAACGAGAATCGAAGTCGAAGCCCAGGAACAGATGCAGAAGGTATTCGACAATTACGAACTGGGAGTCAGGATTGTAACGGTCAAACTCCAGAACATCGTTCCTCCTGTAGGTGAAGTTCAGGATGCCTTTGAAGATGTCAACAAGGCCATCCAGGATATGAACCGCTTGATCAACGAAGGAAAACAGAATTACAACAAGGTCATCCCTTCTGCACGTGGTGAAGCAAACAAGGTCATTCAAATTGCCCAAGGGTATGCAGCTGAGCGTGTAAACCAAGCAAGTGGTGATGTTGCCCGTTTCAATAGCGTTCGTGAAGTTTATGAAGAGAGCAAGGACATAACCCGTACTAGGCTCTATATCGAGGCAATGGAAGCGATAATCCAACCCATTGAAGGTGGATCAGTCACCTTGGTGGATAAGAACTTGTCAAACTTCCTGCCTGTACAGATGCTGGGGGGTAGCGTATTATGAAGACGAATACAAACAAGAAACTTATCACTACTTTAGTCATCGTCGCAATATTTCTGATTATTTTCGTACTCCTTGGCCCTTTCTACATTCTGTATGAAGGTCAACAGTCGGTGGTAACCAGATTTGGTAAGATTGTAAATACAGAACAGGATTCGGGACTCAAGTTCAAGATGCCTTTGGTGGACAATGTTGTGATTTATCCTAAGAAGATCATATCTTGGGATGGAGCTGCACAACGCATACCGACCAAAGAGAACCAGTTTATCTGGGTTGATACCACTGCTCGATGGAAAATTGCTGATCCTGCCAAGTATTATGAAACAGTCAACACCGTCAACAATGGTCTCTTGAGACTCAATGATGTTCTTGACTCTTCAATCAGAACGATCATCAGTGAAAACTATCTCAATGAAGCGGTGAGAAACACCAACCAAATCAACGACATCAAGGTTGAGGAACAGGTGCAGACACTCGACAACGCGGAAGATGCCGAGACCTTGAGAAACCTCACGGTTACTCAAAGCAGGCAGGAAAACATCACCATCGGACGTGATGGTCTGAGTCAATTGATGTTCGACCAAGCCAAGCAATTCACCGATGCTTTCGGGATTGAATTGATCGATATCATCGTCAGACAAATCCGTTATAGTGATGATTTGACCGAGAGCGTGTACCAGAGGATGATCAAGGAAAGAAACCAAATCGCTGAGGCCTATCGTTCCTATGGTCGAGGACAACTTGCACAGTGGCAGGGAAAAACCGAAAACGAAGAGAAGGTCATACTCTCTGAAGCATATGCCAAGAGTGAAACCATCAAAGGTATTGCAGATGCTGAAGCTGCAAACATCTATGCTCTGTCGTACGAGGTGGACCCTGAGTTCTTTGAACTCTGGAGAACCTTGGAATCCTACAGGAAAACCATACCAAGCCTTGATAAGGTCTTGAGCACGGATATGCAGTATTTCAATCTACTCTACGGTAACAATGAACAAGAATAAATCGTAATGTAGCAGTACATTGAGAGGAAGGAGATGCAAACAAGCAACTCCTTCCTTTTTTTATAGGTACTTGATACAATGTCTTCATGAGAAAAGAGAACCTGATAGCCTTCGACTTTGACGGCACACTCTACCCCATCAAGTTCCATGACAGCGAGCAACTCCTCATCTTGGCCTCAGTACACGATAAAGGGTGCTTGAAACGCATGATTGCAAAACGTGTGGTTCAAAAGGACATGCAAGGGAAAATGATTCATGGGGAATTCAACCGCCGCTTTTCTCAATACATGAAATACGTCACCCCGAATATGATACAAGAAGTTGCAACTGCCGTAGCCAAGAAGGTTGCTCCTAGCCAATTCGATCCTTTAAGGACATTAAGCGATTATGCTGATTTGGCGATCATCAGTTGTGGTACTGAAAATCTGATCCATGCTTTTCTCGAGCAACTGAACCTTTCAAACCTATTCATCTTCATCCAAGGAAAAGAGCTTTTGTTTGAAACAAAGGTTGCTCCCTCCATCCACATGCATGTAGAAAGCCCACTGAAGAAACAGACCATCCTTGCAGAACTGAAAAAAGACTACACCCGTTGTATAGCCTTAGGCGATGGACCTACTGACCTTTTCATGCTCAGTGAAGCAGATCTGGGCCTCATCATTGATTGGACAGGGAAAAGCTCGCACTATCCATACAAGCAATTCCCCGATCTAGCTTCAGCGTGTCAACACTGTCTTTCTTATCTACAAAGTGCTCCTGAGGCTTTTGCGATACATACCTTGACAGACCAATAGGAACCACCCAGGCCCAGCAATAGCGTCAGAGCGAAAGCGATATACCCCGGCAACCCCAAAAGAACCGGTCCCAGCAAAACCACAGCAAACATCACAATGGTCACCAACGATATCAACAACCCCAACAAACCGTTCAAATTGCTCTTCATCGCTTGTTGAGGAAGGGTCCAATCAAGAACAGGATGGCTGTAATCAACCGCCAAAGAAAGCGCTGCACATGTGATGATGATGAAAAACGACAAGCAAGCCATCCATAAAAGGTTGACGAGCTCAACATCAAAATAGAGTAAAGCAAGGGTAAGGTAGATGATGTTGGGAATGTAGACCAACACGATATGCAAGCTCAACTTCGCTCTGACTAAATCCTTTGCACTAAGAGGAAGCGCTTTATCAAGGACAAACAAAGACCCCTGCCTGCTAACGCTGGTAGAAGAGAGCATGCTCATGTTGGAAAATAAAGCCATGGCAAAAAAGATCCCGTACATGAAATAAGGAGAAGATGCAACAAGCTCCACTACTCCCTCAAGTTCTCCAAGGACTCCAGTGACGGCATATACCCCAATGAGAATAAGAGGTACCAGCAACTCACCAACCAACTCAAAAACAAACACAGAGTGACTTTTAACGCATTCAATTTCCCGCATCATGAGTGATTGATTTTTAGTCCTTACCTGCACCCCACCCTTTTTAAAGGCGTGAAGGCGGCTGTTCTTACTTGATAGTACCAAAGAGAACGAATGCTGATAGCCTTTGGAGATAAACATGAACACCAAAAAAGATACCAAAAGTGATGCAACCAGATTCAACACCAAGGATGTCGTACTATACAGAGTGCTGCTCTGGAAGGAGAAAAATGCAAACTGAGCGATTAAATCTTCCAACAAGGGAGCTAGTGTCATCATCATCGCTTGGTAATCTACATCCACTAAGGAATTTTCACCAACATTTCTTGTAAAGGAAGCCATCATAAGCAGAAAGAATCCCAACAAGCAAACAGTTGAAAAGACTTCTTCAAGTAGTTTCAACTGTTTTCCTTTGGCTAGACGAAGCAGCAACGAAGAGAAAAACATTCCAAGGCTCAGAGGCAACAAGGGTCCAATGACAAGCAAAAAAAGACTTCCCATGAGGTACATGAAAGAGAACCCTTGAACAAATACCGAAGAAACAAGTGCAGGAACAACAATCAAGGCATAGATGCCGCCATACAATCCATACGCAACCACCATTCTGCTGCATACGATCTCAGACCCATGAAGAGGAAGGGTCATCAGCAACGACACATCTTTGCTTCTATACAAAACAGAAGAAACCCCAGTCAAACTGAAGATGAACAAAAAGAAAAATCCTACCAGACAAGAGAGGAACACTCCTAGATAGGGAAATCCCATAAGGGCACCTAACGTTTGATATATATAGAAATTGACGGCAAGCATTCCCTCCAATATTAAAAAACTGAAAGCTAAAACAAGCATGAGAAGGATGGTGAAAAATCGGTTCATCCCATGTTTTTTCATGATGGACATGCGGGCGAAATACGTTTGAAAAGGTTTAACCCCTTGTAAAAAGGATCGTACAAGGAGAAGGACAATCTTGGGTCGCATTAGTGCTTATCCCCTTTCGTCAGGTCCAAGAACAACTGTTCCAGGTTCTCATTTCCTTTGCCCTTTTGTGTCTGCAATTCCTTGACGGTCCCATCAAACAACAAGGTCCCCTTATCAATGATTCCAATTCTATCGCAAACATCTTGGGCAACTTCCATGATATGGGTTGAGAAAAAAACGGTGTTTCCTTGGTCTGCATACATACGCATGGTCTGTTTCAAAAGAAAAGCCGCCTTTGGGTCAAGCCCAACCATAGGTTCATCAAGAACCAGCAACTTGGGGCTGTGCAACAAAGCAGAGATGACGGCTAGTTTCTGTTTCATCCCATGGGAGAAAGAACCTATTTCATCAGAGAGACTATCTTTAAGTTCAAATCGTTCTGATAACGTGTCAATCTGCAATTGGCGTTCCTCAAGAGGAATGCCAAACACATCCCCAATGAAATTAAGGTGCCGGTATGCTGTCATTTTATCATAAAAAAGCGGTTCGTCAGGTACATATCCCAGAAGCGATTTGACATCTCTTCCATCCCCTTCGAATTTCTTGCCATCAATGGTGATCATTCCGCTATCGCTGTGCAGCATCCCCACCAACATTTTTATCGTGGTGCTCTTCCCAGCTCCATTAGGGCCAAGAAAACCGAAGATTTGACCGCCTTCTATATGCAAGGTCAAATCATTGACTGCCTTTCGGGCGAGACTGCTATACCCTTTCGTACAATGTTCAAAGTCTATCATGCTGTTCTCCCTTCGAAAGTATAGAATGAGAAAAGCATAATGACAAGTTCTATTTCGAATAATTTCGAATTAGATTAATTTAATTTTAATGCATAAATATCAACTGTTTTCAAATTATTTGGGCATATATGCCTTTTTTTAGAATATTTATGCATAAATACTTGAATATTCCATTCGCATTTACTACACTGTCCATATACCTACTTACAACCAACCTGGAGAGTTAACAATATGAGTAAAGAAAAAGTAATCTTGGCATACAGCGGTGGTCTCGACACCTCCGTCATTCTCAAATGGCTCAGCAACAAAGGCTTCGACGTCATCGCCTATGTGGCCAATGTCGGCCAAAACGAAGACTTTGCAGCAATTGAGAAAAAAGCATTTGCAACAGGAGCTTCCAAGGTCTACATCGAAGACCTCAGAAAAGAACTGGTCACCGATTATGTCATTCCTGCAATGAAGGCAAATACCATCTATGAAGGTACCTATATGCTGGGAACCTCTCTTGCACGGCCTATCATTGCAAAACGCCAGATTGAAATCGCCAAGAAAGAAGGTACGGTGTATGTAGCACATGGTGCTACGGGTAAGGGAAATGACCAAGTCCGCTTCGAATTCGGTTATTACATGAACATGCCTGAAGTAAAAATCATCTCTCCTTGGAAAGATCCCGAGTGGCTCAGTCAGTTTGAAGGTCGCTCTGATATGATCGCCTATGCTGAGAAGTATGGCATCGCCATCAAGGCTTCCACCAAGAAACCCTATAGTGAAGACGAGAACCTTATTCATATCAGCCATGAAGCGGGTATTCTGGAAGATCCTTCAAAACGCTGCGATGAGGATGTTTTCAGTTTGACCGTAAGCCCTCAGAATGCTCCTGATGAAGAGACCTTGCTCACATTTGAGTTCAAGGATGGAGTCCCTCTCTCTGTCAAAAACGAGAACGACGGGACACTCGTTACCGATCCTTTGGAAATGATCAACTATCTTAATAAGGTGGGTCATGACAATGCGGTTGGTAGGGTCGATATGGTGGAGAACCGCTACATTGGCATCAAGAGCCGCGGAGTATACGAAACTCCTGGTTGCGAAATCCTTTGGAAAGCCCACCATAACCTTGAAGGCATCACGATGGACAAGGAAGTCATGCACCTACGCGACTCACTCATGCCGAAGTATGCCGAATTGATTTACAATGGGTATTGGTTCGCCCCTGAGTTCAATATGCTCACTGCAGCATTTGAACAAAGCCAGAAAAACGTGACTGGCACTTCCAAAGTAGCCATCTATAAGGGAAACGTCATTTTTGCAGGCATCTCAAGCCCTTGCTCTCTCTACAACGAGGAGCTTGGTTCCATGGATAAAGCCGGCGGATATCAACCGATAGATTGCAAGGGTTTCATCAACATCAATGCCATCAGACTGATGGCCAGTTCCAAAAGAGACTAATGCCTTTCTGTGTGTCACAAACCGCTTTGCCAGTCAAAGCGGTTTTTTTATCGGTTTCCCTATCACTGATATTCTGATATGATTTTTGTGGAGGTGAACCTTGATGGATACAAAAGAAATCCTTTTGAAAGCAGTGGAATATGCAAGACAAACCATGAAAGAAAATATCGGGGGACCCTTTGGGGCTGCTTTGGTCGACCAAGAGGGAAAAATCTATCTTGCTTCCAACAGTGTATTGGGATCACATGACCCAACAGCGCATGCCGAGGTCAATGTCATCAGAAAAGCTTGTGAGGACAAAAAGACCCATGATTTGAGTGGTTGCATTCTCTATACGACCTGTTATCCCTGTCCTATGTGCCTATCAGCCTCGATTTGGGCAAACATCAAGGAAATTCACTATGGTTGTACACCTCAGGATGCAGCCTCGATAGGCTTTAGGGATGATTTCATCTACACCTACATTCAAGGAAACTGCACCGATACATCAGTGGTCACCCTCCATGGGGATTCCAGAGAGACCTGTCTGACGCTGTTTTCTGAATATGCTGCGCTTAAAAAGGAAATATACTGAGTCAGAGAGTAATTCCTGCTTCAATGCTGTTACGGTGCACCCTTCTTTTTTGCAGATGGTTTCTTATAACCTGATATAGACGTGGAGGATCCCATGCATAACGATGAGCAATGGTCACAGGATGCATTAAAATCTTTTTGTATGCTTTGCTGAACGACTTGGTAAACCGTTTGTAATCAAGCAGTTCTTCTCTCGTCCAAAGCGATTCAGCTCCAGCAGCAAGACGTGGAAACAAATGGCTGTCCCTCTCTTCTCTGGTGTGAATATGTTCTGTCCAAAGAAGGAATTCAGAACCCAAAATCGGACCTCCCCGCTTTTTGTCTTTTTGTATCGCTGATCCATACTGATAGACCGTCTTTGTCGATACCATGGAATGGTCCATATCAAGATAGGTATGAAAATAGTCACTCTTGATGATACATCGAGCATTGTCTGAAGGATTGATTTGATTCGTCTCTATCAAAGGATTCCAAATCTGCGTGATAATGGATGAATCGTACTGGTCATTGAGAAAATCATCCCACAGAATCACTTGCTTTCCTTTTGCTTTCGCTACTTTGACCATTTCATTGGAAAACCACCTGAGCAGGGAACGTTCGTCAGGTAAATGCAAATCTCTCATACGTTTTTGGCAATCAGGGCAAGATTTCCACCTGACAAGAGGTATCTCATCCCCCCCTAAATGGATATAAGAAGACGGGAATAAATCACAGATTTCTTCAACCACCTGTTTTGCAAACTGCAAAGCTTCATCCTTTCCTACACACAATACATCAAGAAAAATTCCAGCTTCATGAGGAACCGTAAAAGGACCACCGGTACAACTGAATTGAGGATATGCATACAGAGCGGCTACAAAATGCCCCGGCATATCGATTTCCGGAATGATGGTGATATTATGTTCGATTCCATAAGCAATGAGGTCTTGCACTTCCTGCTTGGTATAGTATGAAGTGCTTGAATCAATCAAATGTGGATACGAGTCCAAAGCTATTCGCCATCCTTGGTCATCGCTGATATGCCAATGCAACACGTTAAGCTTCAAACACGCCATCAAATCCAAGATTCGGTAGACGTCCTCAACGGGACAGAAAGATCGAGTGGAGTCAAGAAGAAACCCTCTCCAAGAAAGCGAAGGAGCATCTTGTATATGACAACAAGGAAAAGATTTTGTCTTGTCGCAATAAAGTTGCTTGAGCGTCTGGACTGCATAGAAGGCCCCTTTGGAACTTGAAGATTCTATAGTACACCTTTGTGGTGTAATGGTAAGTTGATACCCCTCCTCTTCCAACAAGGTCCCGGAAGTCTGAAAAACCAATGAACTTTTTTCCTCCGTAGGAACGATGGGATGGGCAGCATGTGTTTGAGATTCAAGAAACGCACTCATTTGGTTTGCTGCAAACAAAAACTGACTATCAGATACTGCAATCGTATCAAGGTCATCCAAAGGCAAAACTCCCGACTGATAATCGACTCCAAAACTTGGATAGGGAATGAGATGATTCAAAGTATGCATGGCGTATTCGTTATTCCTTTGTGGCACCAGCTGCGAAGCCTTGTGCAATTTTGTCTCTGAAAATCAGATAGAAAATGACCATGGGTACGGTACCTATTGTCAAAGCTGCGAACTGAAGCCCATAGTCACGGGACATTCCTCCAGCAAAACTATTGATTCCCACTGGTAATGATCGGATGGAAATGTCACTGGTGAGGGTTTGCACCAGAATGAATTCATTCCAATTCCCCAAGAATGTGTAAATGAACATCGTAGAAATGATGGGAGTTGCCACAGGAAGGATTATTTTTCTGAATACCTGCAAAAAAGTAGCGCCGTCAATGATCGCCGATTCCTGCATGGCATCGGGAATTCCCTTGATGTAGGTAGTGGCAAGGAAAATCTGAAACGGGAGCCCAAAGGCAATATAGGGAATGATGACTCCTAACCTGGTATTTGCCATCCCGAGTTTCGTTTCCATGATGAAGAGCGGTACAATGACAGAATGAACAGTAATCAACAATCCCAAAGTATAGAACATATAGATCACCCTACTGCTCCGATACGAAAACTTTGAAAGTGCGTACCCACTTCCCATCGCGATGAAAACCGTAATAAGCGTTGACACCATTGAATAGAAGATGCTGTTTGAAAAATACACACCCAAATGACCTTGCGTCCAGGAACGGACAAAATTCAGGACATAGAAGGAGACAGGAGGCATCAACGGGTTGCGTACAATGAGTGCATGAGGTTTTAAAGCGTTGAGAAACATCCAAATCAAGGGAAGGATGGTGAGCAGTGTGAAAGTAATCATTATCAAATAGGAAAGAATTTTCCAAATCGTTACGTTTCTGGTCATAAAAGCTCCCTATTCATAGTTTCTTTCGATTCGTCTACTAATCGTCTGCAAAATTAGGATGAGACCCACTGCAAGAAGTACAATGAGAATTGAGACAGCACTTCCGTATCCATACTTGTAATATTTAAAGGTGTTGGTATACATATACAAGGCGATTACCTCTGTAAAATGGGCAGGGCCTCCACCAGTCATCGCAAAAATCAAGTCAAAGGCTTTCAAGCTTCCGGATATTGCAAGAATCGCCGTTGTAGCTATGGTACCGATCATGCTTGGCAGGATGATTCTTCCCAGCATCTGCGATTCACTGGCTCCATCAATCTGCGCAGCTTCCAGAACAGAGGGTGTTATTTTCTGCAGGTTGGCCAAATAGATGATCATATAGGTACCTGTATGCATCCAGAGAAGCACAAACAATATCGGGAGAATTGCGAGATTCCTGTTTTCAAATATGGTCATGACATAGCGGGGATCATCATAGATCCTGCGTACAATGGCGGTGATCAAGCCAGAGGCGGAAAATATTTGATTCCACAACAAGGCCACCACTACAGGAGAAATGGTGATGGGAAGAAATATCATGGTCTGGTAAAACTCACCACCTTTCACCATCCTTCTATGAAGCATGAACGCCAAGAGAAAACCAAGGGGAATCTGTCCAAAGACAGAAATGGCAACAATAAGCAGGTTATTCCTCAAAGAGTGTTGAAAAATCGGATCTGCAAGAATTTTAGTGTAATTCGCAAAACCCATGAACTTTGGGAAACCATATCCACTCCATGTGGTGAAACTTAGCGAGAAACTGAAAACAACAGGAAAGACTATAACTGCTGAAAACAGAAGAAGTCCTGGAGACAACAGCAACCAATAACTTGCTCTCTTTTGTTGTGAAAATGTCATGAACCTCTCCTTTCAAGACCTTGTTCTCTTCCACCCTTGGGATGGAAGAGAACAAATGTACACTACTTTCGATCGATGGCTTCGACCATTGTCTCCAATTCCTGAGCAACTTGCTTTGGACTCATGGTACCAAACATCATGTTCTGTAAATTGATGTTGAAGGTTCCAATGGGTTCTGCTCCAAGTACGGAATCCATTACATACCCCATGGGTACGTTACCTGCAAAGGAAATCAGTTTTTTGATCATTGGATCGGCATCGGAAGGTTCACTAAGATTATAGGCTGGAAGTCTTCCAAATCTTTGGCGAATCGCAGAACCTTCAGGACCGGAATAGAACCAAATCCACTTCCAGGCAGCTTCTGACTCTTTATCAGAAAGTTTTGCATTCATACCGAATCCCTGTCCTGCGGTTGCAGAAACAGACAGGCTTTTTCCTTTCTGATTAGGCACGTCCGGGAACGATTCAAGACTCATATACGTCTTTTGCTCATCGGTCAGTTCCCCGACCATGTTGTTGACAGTCCATCCGCCATCTATGAAGTAGACAGCTCTCTCGTTCACGAAATCATCCAGACCTTGACCATAGGCAAGTTGGTTCGTGCCAGGTGAGAACATCTCTTTGTCAGTGAGTTCCTTGATGATTTCCATGGCATCCACCACTACTTGGTCATCAAAACGTGCATCACCGGCAATGGCTTTGTCAAACCATTCCATACCTCCGGTACGTTCCAACAACATACCTGCCACACAAGATTGCATCGGCCAAGCATCTTTATTGGCAATTGACAGAGGAATCAAACCGGCCTTGCGGATGATGGGACCTTGTGCTAGAAGTTCTGCATAGGTTTTTGGAAGTGACAATCCCAGTTCCTTGAGCAAACGATTGTTGGTGAACATGATGGAAGTGATGCTGATGTCTTCGGGAAGTTCCCAGATTTCTCCCTTCTCTCCCTGAGCTTGCATTGCCATATCAGCAAATTCGTTCTCATGTCCTTGTAGATACGGCCTCAAATCCTTGACCAATCCAGCAGAAGTCACTTGACTGGTACGTTTGCCAGGATACAGCAGGATGATGTCGGGCAGCTGTCCGCTTACAGCCAACGTCTGCAGTTTATCATGGAAAGATTCTCCATACCCATACTCAAACTGAAGTTTAATGTTTGGATTCTTTCTTTCAAACTCTTCGACTAGATAGGCGAAATTCGGAGCGGTGGTCTTATCGGTCTGGTCGAGATAGTGGTAAACGGATAACGTTATGACACCATCGTCTGTAGTTTTTGCTGCCGACTCTTTTGTTCCTGCTGAAAAAACCAGGGAAGGGAACAATAAAAGCGACACGAAAACCGTCAGAAGCAACTGTTTCGTTCTCATAAATGACCTCCAAGAAAAAAATATCAACTACCTTATTGCTAAGGAAATTTGCTCTCAAGTATTAAGATAGAACAGAGGATAGGCGCTTTCAGAAGTCTGCTCTACAAGAGGTTCTAGGCTCATCAAGACCCGGTCAAGTACCAGGGCAGCCCCTCCGAAAGAGACTGCATGATACCCAAGGGAAGAAAACTCAATCTGGCAATCCCCTTCACTTTGTTCCAAAGAATTCAATTTCAAGGAAGAACGAAGCATATCAGGCATGAAAGACCGCAACGTATCGACATCACCACCGATGAATACATTTCCTATATCCAAGGTATTGATGAGAAATGCGAGATTTTCACAGATTTCCTGAATATACTTTCGAAGAGCATCCTGATCTTCAGTTACATGTATGGTCCTATCCAGAAGGACCTGTTGCTTCGATTGATCATTCCTGTTGAACACACTCTTGAATTCACCGCTTCGGCTGTGGCTTCCTCGATAAATTTTCCCATCAAAACCAAATCCAATACCCACAGTTGGTTGAGGAAACCCAGTCTTTGCATCATATCCCTTCCAGAATTCGATGAGAACAAAGAGGAAATTCTGCATTTTGCGTTTACGTTGAAACACAACCTCTCCCCAAGCACCGCAATTAGCGTCGTTCTCCAGGATTACAGGAAAAGGAAACGTAGAAGCAACTTCCTTTCCAAAATCGAAGCTTTGGTGGAAATCAAGAGACACAGAACGAAGGATGATCTGCTTTTCCGTATCAATGACTCCAGACATTCCAATACCGACACCCAGTAATGGTCGTTCAAGTCTGGCCAGTTTCTTACATAAATCATGTATCAAAGTACAGATTGAATCACTGAAGGTACTTGCTGTAAAACCAATGGGTACCGTTTCGGAAAACAAGACATTTCCTTCAAGATCCACAGAAAGAGCTGTATAAGAATCAGAACGAATTTCTATACCCAAAATGTGAAAATACTCTTTATTCAAAGTCAACCCAATGGCTTTACGTCCGCCTTTTGGCCCTGGATCAAAAACATCTTGTTCTTTTACAATCCCTTGCTGCATCAATTCATTGACGATATTCGACATGGAAGACTTGTTCAGCTCTAGACGCTTGGCAAGTTCAGCCCTGCTCAATTGCTCTTCAATCCATAGCTGTCGAATAACGCGGGAAGAGTTGATCAGTCTTGTTCTTCTTGGATTCGACATGGCTTTCTCCTAGGTTGGTTTGGTTTTGTACTAACCTATCTGCAGTATATCCCATTCATCCATTTAGTCAAGAAGAATAACAAATATATATATTATATGATTTTAAAATGCTTTCGAACTAACAATAATAAATTCCCAAGAAAAATCTCAATTGGATCTTTATAAAAACAAAACCGTTTCATCTGAATTCTATTGCTGTTCTTGTGACAATTCCAGTACCAGACTAGGCAAGAAACAATTCGCTGTTTTGTCTCTCGCGACAAAAGGTTTCCAAATTCTGGACAGTCCCAAAAAACCTAGGGTCTTCCATACGAAGAGCTTTGTGGGTACATACCTTGATGCAGGCACAACAGTGGATGCAGAGATTGCTGTCCTTGGCTTGAAGGGCTCCAGTCGGGCACACATCTGCACATTGCATGCATTGGTTGCAAAGACTTTCAGTAAGAACAGGCATATAGGAAGGAGTTGCAAGAACCATAGACTTTTTATACGGCCGGTTTCCTGCTGGATGCACAGCATCATCGGCATGTTCAAGCGATACAGCAAGCTGATCAAGCAATTGAAAATCCAAGATATCTGGTCTATGTTCTCCAACCTTATCAGTATAGCTGTGTTGGCACACCATTGCCGCGCAGCCAACAAGGGGAACACCCTTCTCCATCAACAGGTCCTCAATCTCTACCAATGCATCATCATAGGCACGATTTCCGTAGGTAGCCACTGCAACGGCCTTACAGTTTTTACATGTCAAATGGTCTTTAAGATACGCAGAAAAAAGGGTGGGTACCCGCCCTCCGTAAACAGGAAACCCAAGCAAGATGAGAGAATCTTCACAATAAAGGGGCTGTGATCGCATCAAAGGCTGCGTTACATCCCTTTCCGTATAAGGTTTCTTCGTTGCTCGAGCCACAGAAAGTACACAGGCCTTGCTCTGGCCTGTGGGACTGAAGGTAATAATGGATATGTTGTTCATTGCAACTCTTGATAATGCTCTGTACCAAGGGCAAGAATTGCATGAATATGCTCATCATTGAGTCGATAGAGAACATTTCTGCCATCTTTTCTAAATTTCACCAAACGCCTCGCTCTCAGCAATTTCAGCTGCTGGCTGATAGTGCTCTGTTGCATTCCCAGCTCTTCACTGATTGCATTCACTCCATGTTCCCCTTGTTCAAGGAGAAATAGGATTTTAAGGCGAGTAGGATCACCAAACACCTTGAAAAACTCAGCAATATCAACGACTTCCTCTTCCAAGGGCAACACCACATCCTGCATGATCATCCTCCCTAACCTATTTATGAAGAGTATACAGCCAGTTGAAAGGAATGAAAAGTATCGTTACACATACATCTCTTTGACAGTATCGTTACACATACATCTCTTTGAAGAATCGACAGATTTGCTCTGCAATATATTCTCAAAGTAGAAAAAATCGGATACATTTGCCTTATACTCAGAGGAGTACTCATGGATAAGCCGGTGTTTATACTGATAAAAACAACAGGTATGAGTCCCGTGGGGGATACCGACCCAATGCGTGGTCACAGTTTTTTCATCATGTTTTCAGGGGCCGAAGAAAATACCCGGATTTTTTCAAAAAAGAAAAAACATTGGGTATAGGAGGGCCTATGCATATACAGCCAGACATATCAAAATGAAAGGAAAGAGAAAGAAACATCTGCTTGTTATGAGAAGAGATGCATACTCCTCTTCATGCTTATAGTTTTTTCATATCATGGATGTAATGCATTTAGCGGTTAATTATAGAAACAGCCTTAGGTATCGTAGTCAAGGCAGATCCTTTTACATTATAGGAGGTGTAACGTGGACATCCAAAAAGAAGCTGCAAAGCTGGTTTTAGGCGATCGGGAAATAAAACTACCTGTCATCACCGACAATATGGGGGGGAAATCCCTCGATATCACAACATTGCGCAAGGATACCGGATTCATCACCTATGATCCAGGATTCGTAAACACGGGATCATGCATGAGTTCCATCTGTTTTGTCGACGGAGAAAAAGGAGTATTGCGTTACCGGGGGTATGATATAGAAGATCTGGTAGAAAAATGTGATTTCGTTGAAGTCGCCTATCTTCTGATCAAAGGAGAACTTCCCGATCTCCCTCAGCGCCATACCTATGCAGATATGCTCAACCGCCACTCATTGTTGCATATCGACATGAGGAACTTTTTCCGTGACTATCCCCAAGATGCACACCCCATGTCCATTCTTTCCGCAATGGTTGCATCTCTTTCGGCTTTCTATCCTGAATTGGAAGATGTCGACCCCGAGGAAAACGTTGACCTCACGGTCAGTAGATTACTTTCAAAAATGCGAACCATCGCTGCGTTCAGCTATCGGCAGATGAATGGCTTGGACTTTGTGGAACCTTCTTACAAGTATTCCTACTGTGAAAACTTCCTGAACATGATGTTTCGAACCCCTGTCAACGCATATGAACCGGACCCTTTGCATGTCAAAGCCCTCAATGAATTGTTGATCCTCCATGCCGACCACGAACAAAACTGTTCCACTAGTGCAGTCCGATTGGTGGGAAGCAGTGAAGCCAATCTCTATGCTTCAGTTGCCGCAGGGTGTTGTGCCCTTTGGGGAAGCAAACATGGCGGAGCCAACCAAGCGGTTTTGGAGATGCTCATCAAAATCAACAATGAAGGTTTGAGCGTCGATAAAGTCATTGAGATGGCAAAAGATAAGGATTCAAACTTCCGTCTCTCCGGTTTCGGTCACAGAATCTATAAAACCTATGACCCAAGGGCAAAAATCGCCAAAAAACTCTGTGAAGAGATCCTTGGTGCAGACAGCCAGACCGATCCTTTGTTGCAGATAGCAGTTGAACTGGAGAAAGCAGCTCTGAATGACAGCTATTTCATCGAGAGAAACCTCTATCCGAATGTGGACTTCTACACAGGAATCATTTTCCATGCAATGGGTATCCCGGAATCGATGTTTACCGTACTTTTTGCTCTCGGAAGGCTCCCTGGATGGATTGCCCACTGGTTGGAATGGAGACATGATCCATACCAGAAGATCGGACGACCTCGTCAGGTCTATTCAGGTCCTCAAGTCAGAGAGGTGCAACCCCTTGAAGACCGCTAAAGCACTCATATTTGATTTCAATGGCACGCTTTTCTGGGACACTGATTACAATCGGGAGGCCTGGAATGCCATTGCCTTCAAGTATCGGGGAAAAGCCTTTACCGATGAAGAGATGTTTTTGCTCAATGGAAGAACCAACCCCCAAACAGTCATCTATCTGTTGGGGGATTCCACATCTGCATCAGTTGTGAATTCCATTGCAGAAGAAAAAGAAGAACTGTATATCCAGATTTGTCTTTCTCACGCTCCTCTCACACTTGCACCTGGGGCAATCGAGCTCTTTGAACAAGCAAAAACAAGAAACATCCCCATGGCTATCGCGACCAGCGCCTGCAAAGAAAACATGGATTGGTACAAAAAATGGTTCAATCTTGAGCACTACTTTAGAGAAAACCTGATCATTACCGATGACAACAAGCGTAAGGGAAAACCTGCACCAGACATCTATCTCGATACGCTCAAGGCTTTGAATCTTCCATCTGACGATTGCATTGTCTTCGAGGATACAAAGAGCGGTATTCTCAGCGCTTCAAGAGCAGGTATCACTGCTATTTATGCAGTTGCCAGCAATGGCGCTGACACCACGACAACAAAGGCCATGGAACATGTCCATGGCCTCATTTTCGATTTCAACCAGTTCAATCTATAGCAATTCAACTACAAGAGAACCGAACTCCTTGGTACCCAAGAGCGAACAAGGAGTTCCTTCACTAACCATCAAGCGATGGAAGTCAGAAGTCACCTTGGCTCCAGCTATCGCTTTGGAAACAGCACTGCGAATCAAATCGGCAGCTTCCATCCAGAGCATATACCTCAACATCATCTCAGAAGAAAGCACCAGAGAAAGAGGGTTCACCATATTCTTCTTTGCAATATCAGGAGCCGTCCCATGGGTGGCTTCAAAAATTGCATACCCACTGTCGTAGTTGATGTTCGCTCCTGGAGCGATTCCGATTCCCCCGACCTCTGCAGCCAATGCATCAGAAACATAATCTCCGTTGAGATTCAACGTTGCGATAACATCATAACGCTCTGGCATGAGCAGGATGTTCTGCAAGAAAGCATCGCAGATGCAATCTTGGACAACCAAGGGTTCTTTTCCTTCTCGGGGAATGCAACACCTGCCGTGGGCATCCCGTTCTGCATGAAACTCTCGTTCGGCCAGTTCATATCCCCACTTCAAGAACCCACCTTCGGTAAATTTCATGATGTTCCCTTTGTGTACAAGGGTGACGTTTTTGCGATTGTGATTCAGTGCATACAAAATGGCACTGCGAATCAACCGTTCACTTCCCTCACGGGAAACCGGTTTGATGCCGATTGCACTGGTTTTGGGGAACCGAATCGACTGAACACCCATGGTTTG
>JAQVVB010000191.1 GCA_028699215.1 Sphaerochaeta sp.
CATGAGTTTACCTATACCACCTATCTCGCCGGGGGGTGTGCCATCGATGCCACCGGAAAGCCGCTTCCTGAAGAGACGCTCAAAGGGTGTCAGGAAAGCGACAGTGTATTGCTTGGAGCGGTTGGTGGCCCCAAATGGGACAAAGTCGCCAGTGATCTCCGGCCGGAGAAAGCCCTGCTGGGTCTTCGCGGCGGCATGGGGTTGTTCTGCAACCTTCGTCCAGCGATTCTGTATAAACAGCTTAGTGATGCCTGTCCATTGCGCAAGGAGATTGTCGGGGAAGGTCTGGATATCATGGTTGTTCGTGAACTGACTGGAGGCATCTACTTCGGGAAGCGCGGTCGAGATGAAAACTCTGCCTTTGATACGATGAGCTACACGGTTGAAGAGATCGAGAGAATCGTACGTAAGGGTTTTGAGATAGCCCAGAAACGTCAAAAGAGGCTTTGTAGTGTTGATAAAGCAAACATCCTCAATTCCAGCCAACTCTGGAGATCGATCGTAGAGCGACTTGCTTCTGACTATCCTGATGTGGAGGTCAGCCATCTTTATGTCGATAACGCCGCCATGCAGTTGGTTCGCAATCCCCGCCAGTTCGATGTCATTGTGACTGAAAACATGTTTGGTGACATCCTCAGCGACGAAGCTTCACAGATCACCGGTTCAATCGGTATGTTGCCTTCAGCTTCGCTGAGAAGTGACAGCTTCGGCATGTATGAACCGATTCATGGCAGTGCGCCAGACATCGCAGGCAAGGATCTTGCCAATCCGATCGCTACCATCCTTTCCGTTGCCATGATGCTTCGCTATACATTCGGTTTGCAAACCGAAGCTGATGCGATCGAAGGTGCTGTTTCAAAGGTACTGGATGCAAATTACCGCACTTCAGATATCTACACCGACTCTATGATCAAGGTTGGTACAAAAGAGATGGGCGATTTGATCACCCAAGCCCTATAAGGGGGGACGAGAATGGACGATAGCAAGAAACGTTCGAGTGCAATGACCGAAGGGATCGATAAGGCTCCCCATAGGTCTTTGATGAAAGCCCTTGGCTGGACCGATCGTGAGATACATATGCCGATGATCGGCATTGTCAATGGAGCGAATGAGATCATTCCCGGTCACATTCATCTCAATAGAATCGTCGACGCTGTCAAAGCAGGGGTTCGGGAAGCTGGTGGAAACCCGGTCTCTTTCCCTGTCATCGGTGTTTGTGATGGTATCGCAATGGGGCACACAGGAATGAAATACTCCTTGGCCAGTCGTGAAATCATTGCTGATTCCATTGAAATCATGGCTACCGCCCATCCTTTCGATGCCTTGGTCTTTGTTCCCAACTGCGACAAAATAGTTCCTGGAATGCTTATGGCTGCAGCCAGAATCAATATTCCTTCGATTTTCGTATCTGGAGGCCCTATGTTGAGTGGCCATGTTCCAGGAGGTGATGCTTGTGGAATGAGCCTTTCCACCATGTTTGAAGCAGTAGGCAAGCAGGCAGCCGGTACCATGACAGAGGAACAACTCAACATTTTTGAAGACAATGCCTGTCCTACCTGTGGTTCTTGCAGTGGAATGTATACGGCAAACAGCATGAACTGCCTTACCGAAGCCATCGGTATGGGTCTTGTCGGCAATGGAACGATTCCAGCAGTCTACAGTGCCCGTGACCGGCTTGCAAAAGAAGCAGGGTATAAAATCATGGAGCTTCTTGAAAAGAACATCCGGCCTTTGGACATCCTTACCCTCAAGGCTTTCAAGAATGCACTTACAGTTGACATGGCTCTTGGATGCAGCACCAATACGATGCTTCATCTTCCCGCCATTGCCCATGAAGCCCATGTCGATCTCGACATTTTCATGGCCAACGAAATAAGTTCCAAAGTACCTAATCTCTGTCATCTTGCTCCTGCAGGCCCTGATCATATTGAAGATCTCTATCAAAGTGGGGGCGTCATGGCCGTCATGCATGAGTTGGATAAGATTGGTTTGCTCGATGGATCTCTGATGACCGTCTGTTGCAAGACTATCGGGGAACTCTATGAAAAAGCAATCAACTACAATACGTCGGTGATTCGCCCGATTGACGATCCCTACTCAAAAAACGGCGGAATAGCTGTGTTGAGAGGCAACCTCGCTCTGGATGGAGCTGTGGTCAAGCGAAGTGCAGTTGATCAAAAGATGCTGGTGCATGAGGGTCCTGCCCGGGTTTTTGAGAGTGAGGAAGATGTCATCCAAGCCATTTTTGGAGGAAAGATCAAAAAAGGAGATGTCGTCGTCATCCGATACGAGGGTCCCAAAGGTGGGCCGGGTATGCGTGAGATGCTCTCTCCTACCTCAGCGATTGCAGGTATGGGTTTGGACAAGGACGTCGCTCTCATTACCGATGGTCGTTTCAGTGGTGCTACTCGCGGAGCATCCATCGGGCATGTGAGTCCAGAAGCGGCAGAGGGTGGCGTGATTGGATTGGTTGAAGAAGGGGACCTCATCAGCATCAACATTCCTGAAGGGACATTGGAACTGAAGGTTTCTGAAGCGGTGTTGCTTGAACGGAAAGCACGCTGGGTCTGCAAGCCTTGTCCGATTACCACGGGATATCTGGCCCGTTATGCGAACCAGGTGACCAGTGCTTCCAAAGGTGCTGTATTCAAGACGTGATTTGAAGAAGGAAGGATATACTATGCAGATGAACGGAGCCCAGATAGTAATTGAGTGTTTGGTCGAACAGGGTGTTGATACTGTATTCGGCTTCCCAGGTGGTTCAGTGCTGCCCCTCTATGATGCCTTGTATCTTAATCAAGATAGGATTCATCATATACTTACCGCCCATGAACAGGGAGCCAGTCACGCTGCTGATGGATATGCGCGTTCCACCGGTAAGGTGGGAGTGTGCATCGCCACCAGCGGACCCGGAGCAACCAACCTGGTAACTGGAATTGCAACCGCCTATATGGACAGTGTCCCCATGGTGGCTCTTACCGGTAACGTATCAGTTCCCTTGTTGGGCAGAGACAGTTTCCAGGAGGTCGACATAACAGGAATCACCATGCCGATCACCAAGCACAATTTCATCGTCAAGGATGTCACCAAACTTGCTGAAACCTTGCGCATGGCGTTTAGGATTGCTCAAGAAGGGCGTCAAGGACCTGTTTTAGTTGATCTTCCCAAGGATATAACCATCCATACATGTGATTTTGTTTCTCAGGTCCCAAGCCCCATCCTGCCAAGGACTGAACGTCTCAGTGAGCCGAGCATGGAGAAAGCCATTGAACTGATCAAGCATGCCCAGCGACCCATGTGCTATATCGGAGGTGGAGTCATTCGGGCAAAGGCATCTTCTGAGCTTGAACAGTTCATGAATTTGATAGATGCCCCTGGCTGTATCTCTTTGATGGGCTGCGGTGCGATCAGTTCTTACAATGACAGGTTTACCGGTATGGTAGGCATGCATGGGACCAAGGTCTCCAACATGTGTGTCTCAGCTTGTGATTTGCTTGTTGTTGTAGGTGCAAGATTCAGTGACCGAGTGGTGAGTAAGGCGAGTGCGTTTGCAAAAAATGCCAAGATCATACAAATCGATGTGGATCCTGCGGAAATCGATAAGAACATCAAGACATTTTGTCACGTGGTGGGCGATGTGAAGGTGGTTCTCTCTGAATTGAACAAGAGGATAGAGAAACCTCTCTTGCATGAAGAGTGGATGGAACAGGTTCGTTCCTTCAAGAAACGGTACCCCATTCGTATCGATAATGAAAGTGCCCGTCCAAAAGAGCTTTTCAATGCATTGCAGGAAGTGTTGCCCAAGGATTTCATTGTAGTCACCGAAGTCGGCCAACACCAGATGTGGGCAGCTCAGTTCCTCAAGCATGTTCAACCCGGACATTTCTTGACCAGTGGTGGTTTGGGAACCATGGGCTATGGTACCGGAGCTGCCATCGGTGCCCAGTTTGGTAATCCTGAGAGTAGGGTGGTCAACGTTGCAGGGGATGGCTGTTTCAGAATGAACAGCAATGAGCTTGCCACGATTGCCCGCTATAAGGTTCCTGTGATCATCCTTCTGATGAACAACCATACATTGGGAATGGTTCGTCAGTGGCAGACGCTGTTTTTTGACAAGCATTACAGCGAGACCACCCTTGATACTCCCATTGATTGGATAGCGCTTGCCAACGCTTATGGCGTCAAGGGAATGCGTATCGGTAAGGATGACGATCCCAAGGCGATTCTGCAGGCAGCATTTGATTTGAACGAGGCAGTTGTCATTGATTGTGAGATTCCTGTAGACGACAAGGTCTATCCTATGGTTGCCCCTGGAGCTTCGATCGACGATATGTTGGGAGTGGAAGAACAGAGCGGGTATTGATGGAGAATCAGCTCACCGATAGATATCCCGAAGGCATAACAGATGTTTTCCAATGTTGGCTTTCGGGGTATTCTTTTATTCTTTTCGATATAATGGATTTGGCTTCTGGTAAGATAGGCCTTGTCCATAAGGTCTTGTTGTGTCATTTTGCGTTCAATTCGCATTTTTCGTATGATGTCTCCAAGTTCTAGCTCTTCCATAAGATATTATCCACCCATAATAATGATATATGACAAGAAATCGTCACATTGATTTCACAATTTTGGTAATGCGTTATTTACTGCATGATATTGAATACAATTATGGAATATGTATGGAGCATATGTAGCTTGTCAAACCTATTGCATGAAAATATATGCTATTGGACAATATGAATTTAGGAAGATGTTCTGTCGGATATCATCATTGGATTAATTCTTTTGGGTTTTACCCGGAAAGCGTCATTTAATGGTATACTGATAGTACAGATACCCATTAAGGAGGCTGAAAGTGGAAGAAGATATGCGAGAAATGTCTTATGAAGAACTGGGAGCTCTCTGTACCAATCTTTCAAAGGCGTGTTCAAAACAGTTGCGTTCTGAAGAAGCTGCCTTGTTTGCCCAATTATCAGACTACTATCAGAAGAAGAGCAAAAGAGAACTGGGAAGATCGTTCAAGGATCTGTCAGCTCTGATAGAGAAAGATCTTCAAGAGGGATATGCCGAGGCAAACCTCATTGCCTCAGAGCAAAATGACCGCGGAACATTACGCGCATTGGTCTGGGGAGAAAAAGTCACCAAATTGTTGAAAAGCCTTTTGATGCGCTATGAAAAACAACAGGGTGCCCTGCTTGAAAAAACCAATGTATATGTCTGCGAAATTTGTGGTTTTGTATATGTCGGTGACGTTCCTCCTGCAGTGTGTCCGATCTGCAAGGTACCAAGTTTCAAGATCTTACCCGTTGTGAAGGAGGTCGTCTGATGCATGCTGCACGAAACATATCACTTTGCACTAAAGATTGTGTCTGTCTGTTTGTCTGCCCTACCGGGGCCACTGATACGGAAACAGGTCAGATAGACTTCAAGAAGTGTCTTGATGGGTGCCGTCTGTGTGTGGATGCCTGTCCTTCGCATGCAATCTATCTGGTGTACGATACCTATCCTGA
>JAQVVB010000192.1 GCA_028699215.1 Sphaerochaeta sp.
CCAAATCAATTGTTGCATCGGTTGCTTGATTGTTTTCCTACTCATCATGGTTCTTCTTTATAATCATGGAGGAAGGCAGTGAAGGCTTCGTAGAGTTCTACGGGGATTCCCATCTGCTCGGCATGGTCTTTTTCAAAGGTCTGTAAAAAATTTCTTGTTATTTCCACTTCTGTTTTGTCTGGTTGTATGATATTCACAAAGTAGAGGATGGCTTTGATTTTCGCTCTCTCTTGGGCCAAAAAGGCTTCTCTTCGCGCTTTGTCAACGCCTTCCTCCCAGCAGTCAAGAATGGTTTGCTGAACATGGCGGGGAAGGCGTTGCCAGAAGGAAGATGAAGCAATGGGGATGTATTGGGCAAAGTATTGGCTGTCTTCATAGACATAGCGAATACCAAAATTCCAAAGCTTTGCACTTGCAAGGGTTTCATAGGAAGTGAGTGCAGCATCAAGATTTCCATTGGTTAGGGCAAGGGGTAAGTCAGGCCAGGCGATGGTCACAGGTTTTGCTCCAAGTGCTTCAAGACGCAAGATGTTCCCCTCACCACCTGCTACACGAATTCTTTGATCAATGATGTCTTTGGCTGTTTTGATGGGTTTCTTTGTGGAAAAGAGGTGAACTGCACCAAGGTCGATGAATCTACCCAATACCTTGATGTTCATCGTATGTTCAATTGCTTCCAAGATGTGCGTTCCTACTTCACTTTCAAGAAGTGCATAGGTGGTTTCAGCGGTTCTACCATAGAGTGAAGGAAGTTGAAAGACACCGACTTCAGATACGTATCTGTCGAATTGCCAGGTTCCAGGTACCGCGATTTCCAGCTTTCCCTGTGAGAGAGCACGGAATACTTCACTGTCCTTATATAAGGTGGCTGCTGGATAAAATTGGATTTCATATTGGTCTTTGAGACGCTCTGAGAGTCTTTGTGCGAAATGTTCTACTGCTTGTGTCTGTACATGGGAAAGGGTGTTTTCGACTGAAATGCGGATAAGGGGAAGGTGCGCGGCAGAGAGCGTGAGGCAAGGAAGCAGCAATAAGGATGCAGCAAAGGTCAGAATCCTTTTGGAAAGAGTCATTTCTCGTTGATTGTTGCCCATGTGTGTGTACCTTTGTTGAGTTATGTATACCCTATCATGAGAGATAAGAAATGCCTATGGCTGTGATGTGTCTCCTATGGATAATGGGAAAGTTTTTCTTTTTGGTAACAGGTATGGTCAAACAGGCAATAGGAACGTTTTCCTTTTCGTTTTGCCTGATACATGGCAAAGTCCGCGTATTCGATCAACTCAAAAACATTCTTTGTATCTGTTCCAAAGACTGAAAGCCCAACACTGCAAGAGATGGGAACCTGCGTTGACTCGATTTGGATGGGTACTTCCATCACCTTTGTAGTGAAGATATCCCAGAATGCAGTAAGGAAGTCTTCTTCTATCTGTTCAAATCCATGAAGATAGAGTCCAAATTCATCACCAGCGATTCTCATGCAGATGGTAGCCATCCCAAAGTCGAGGCTTTGAAGGCGTCTTGCAAATTCCATGAGGTATTGGTCTCCTGCTGCATGGCCGAGGGTGTCGTTGATGTGTTTGAAATCGTCGATGTCAATGAACGCAAAAAGCCCCAGCATCTTGGGTTGCAGGGAGATGGTTCGGTCAATTTCTGAGCGATATTGATAGCATCTTACCAACGAGGTCAAAGGGTCTTTCACCAAACGGTTGTTCAATTCTTCATTCAGATGCTTGAGCTGAATATTTGCTTTTTGCAATTTCCTTTGGGCATTGACCAATTCATTGTTGAGCAATTGGATTTGCTCAAAGTTGTTGGAAGTAATGGGATTTCCTTCTTTTTGATGCATCTTTCCTATGAGAGTCAGAAAACGGACGATGAGTTCCTTTTGGATATGCTTAGCTTCCTCAGCATCGCAGTGAATTGGTGAAATGGCAAAACACAAATGGCATTACATGCATTGTCATCAAATGATCGAAACCAAGATGCTGAAGAACGTATGTATGGTAGCTGATAAACTTCGAAATACTGAAAAGAGAAAAACCTCACCCATCAGTCAAGATGTCAGTTGGCCTTTTGGACTCGTTTCCCTTGTTTGTCGAATTGTTTTACATTCTCGCTGGACATTTTCAGGTGGTCGGCCATGGCCTGATGGGCTGCTTGAGCATCACGACGCGAAAGGGCATCGAAAATCTCTCGGTGGCGTTTGATGGCGTCTTCAATGCCTCCCGATACAAGGATGCCTTTTCCCATATAATCACGAAGCAAGGAGGTCAAGACACCAATGAACATGACCAGAAGTTCGTTGCCGCTTGCTTGGGCGATGGCAAGATGAAAGGCTTCATCCAAGGCTACTCGGTTTTTCAAGGGGAGACTCGTATCGGCGAATTGGGTAAGGATGGTGTCCATAGCATCCAATTGCTTGTCTGTGATGTGTTTTACTGCCAAAGAGACCGAGGAGAGTTCAAGAATTTCGCGCACTTGCGTCAGTTCTTCAGCGCTTATGTGGTCAACCTGCATGATGCGGTTCACCGCATGCATGACAGTATTGGTTTCTGGTTTGGTGATATAGGCTCCAGAACCATTTTTCAAGGTAAGCAGTCCCCGTTCCTGGAGAAGTTTCATGGCTTCCCTGATGACAGGACGGCTTACGTTGTACTGTTTGGCAAGTTTCATCTCTGAAGGTAGTTTTTCTGAAACACGCGAGGTAGGGGAGGAGAGTATCACTTCTTCCAGATGGTCGGCAACCTGCTGACTGAGGTTAATTCGAGATAACGAGATGTCTTGGATGTCCACTACTCCCTCCTTGGTGTTTGAATTCGTGCAACTATCCTACCATACTGCAATTGAAGACCAATTTCCACTCCTACAGAAAAGAAATCCTAACGGGATTCTTTCACAAGTGCGATGGTGGATTTTGCTCCCATCTGCAGGAATGAAAGGTCATCCCCGACACTGATGAAATCGATACCCAAATCCATCCATGCCTTGATGGTGCTTTCAACGGGACCGATGGATACTCCGACAGGTTTTCCCGCTTTCTTTGCACTTTCAATGATCTTTTTTCCTAGTTTGAAGACTTCAGGGTGCGTACTCTGCCCAAGTAAGCCGATAGACGCAGATAAGTCATTAGGCCCGATGATGATGGCATCAAGTCCTTCAACCGATAAAATGGCATCAATGTTTTCTACGGCTTGTCGGTGTTCGATCTGCAGAATACGAAGGAAGGAGTCCTTTGCACCATCCAGATAGGCCTGGATGGGAATCTCTCCATAGCGATTGGCTCTTCTCGGACCAAACCCTCGGATACCCTCAGGTGGATAGAGGCATGCCTGTATGGCTTTTCTTGCCTCTTCTTCTGTGAGGATCATGGGGATGATGATTCCATCGATCCCCATTTCAAGTATGGGTTTGATGACATTGGGATTGTTTTCAGGAACCCGTACGAATGCTGCAGAACCACCTTCGTTTACCGATATGACATGCAAAAGAAGATTCTGTTTGTCAAAGGGTCCATGTTCTCCATCAATCCAGATGAAATCATAGCCAAAGGTAGCCATGGCAGCACTGATGGAGGGGTCTGTCAAAAAGACATGCCCCCCGATCACTGAACAACAGCCTTGCTTCATTTTACCGAGCAATTGTTGGGCTTTCGTCATAGCTTGAGACCTAAACGAGCACGCAGAGATCTTTCCATCCTGATCAGGCTGTCGATTTCGTTTCTGGCATTCTCATTGAGCAAGGAAACTGGTTTTGAGCGGGTGACCAAACTCATGGGAATGTCGGTTTTGTCATAGTGGTATTTTGCATTCACCGGATAGGCACGTGCTTCAGTGACCCCAGCGACTGTCAAGAAGTCGTTGACTTCCTGAGCGAGAGAGGGCTCACTTGTAAAGTGTTCATACATCCATTTATAGAGATCTATGTGGAAGTTTGCCATGACACCGTTATACCCCTGATACCCGATTTTCCAAGATTCCAACAGCGTAGAGGTATTTGCATTGAAAAGGGCAAGATCTGTTCCCTTGACGATTTCCACCCTGCGTTTCTCGATTTCCAAACTGCAGGATACGTCCTTGAGGAATACCAGTTTTCCACTCTTTGCACAGTAGGAAAGGAATTCATCGGTCAACAAACGAAGATAGGGATAGGGACACTCATACAGACCAAACGTCACTGAAGGCAGTTGGTTGAAGATGTCTTCAGCATTGCGATTGAATACCTCAGCTCCCTCGTCTTGCTTGGCCATGCGGTTTGATACCAGCACCACTGCATCCACACCTGTTTCTGCCATTGCTCCCAACTGTTGGATCTGCATTTGGTGATCATCAGCGGTATGCCCTGAGGCGATGACCTTCACCCTGCCTTGTGCAGCTTCGACAACTGCTTTGGCAATATCGAGTTTTTCGGTTTCAGAGAGGAAAAACATTTCACTTGACTGGCAGACTGCAAAGATTCCATCACAGCCACGATCGATATACCAATCGACCAGTTGTTTTACCGCCTTGAAGTCCACGGTGTTGTTTTCAGTAAACGGGGTGATCATCGTCGGCCAACAGCCGTTGTAGATTTTTTTCATAGAATGCAATTCTCCTTAAATAAGACCGGTTGCCCTGGGTAAAAAGAGGGTGATTTCCGGGAAGTAGGTAATAAGTACCAAGACCACAAGCATGACGACAAGTGGCCAGATAATCTCTTTCATGACACCCTTGAGCGGCGTCCCGGAGATTCCTGAAGTGATGAACAGCAACATGCCGAAAGGAGGAGTTGAAAGACCCACCATCATATTGAAGGTCACAATCAGGCCGAAATGGATCATATCGATGCCGAGAGCTCTGGCAACGGGAATCATGATCGGGACAAAGACCAACTGGATGGTTGAAGTGTCCATGAACATGCCCAAGATCAAGATGACGATGTTCACCAAAAACAGGAAGCTGTATTTACTGGTGGTGATGCCGAGGATCCAGTTTCCGATGTTGGATGCAAGCTGTTCTCTTGCTACGATGTAGCTGATCACTGTTGCAGCCCCTATCATGATGCTGGTGGCGCCAATATCCTTGATGGATACTTTCACCACTTCCACCAAGTCCTTGAACCCCATAGCCTTGTAGGCGAAAACTGAGATGATGATGGCATACAGGCCTGCAATTGCCCCGGCTTCGGTAGGAGTCATGACCCCCGTGTAGATGCCTGCGAGCAGAATGATGGGAGTGAGTAGGGCGGGAATTGCCTTAAAAGTAAAGAGGAGGAAAGTTTTCCAGACGATTTTTTCGCCTCTGGGATAGTTTCTTTTCCTTGCAATGATGGCAACATATATCATCAAAAAGGCTACCAACAACACAGCGGGGATCATTCCCCCCATGAACAGAGCTCCTACTGAAGTGCTGGAGAGCATTGCATAAATGACCAAAGGGATGGAAGGAGGGAAGATGGGGCCTATGGTTGCAGACGCTGCAGTGATGGCACATG
>JAQVVB010000193.1 GCA_028699215.1 Sphaerochaeta sp.
GGCCGCGTTGAGGATACCGCGATCATCGGCGAGATCATCAGCGACCTTGTCAGTGAAGAAGCTGCGCAGGCAGTCAGCAACCGGGAGCGTATAACCCGCATCAAAACAATTTGCGTAGGGGCTTGCGTCCTCCCCTCAGTGGTAGATTCAATACGTTCCACATGAGTGATGGAACTGCCATGAGGATTCCTCCTGTAGGCATCATCTGTGCCGGTGATGTGGATCGTGCGGTGAGACTTGCTGAGATTGATGCTTCGATCAGTCATTCAGAGGATGGGATCTGGGGTGCTCAGGCAGTGGCCGCAGCAGTTGCGGTTGCTATGGTCGATGGTTCGTTCGAAGAAATATTTGCAGCAGCAATGGCCCCGATTCCTCAGGACAGCTGGTTGTACTACAACATGAAGACGGCCTTTTCTCTCGTTGAAGCTGCCAAGGGAAATATCCTTGAGTGTTGGATGCCGCTTCATGATCAGCTTCGTGCGAGTACGTGGGCCACTACTGCTGAGGCTATTCCTGCTGCCTTTGCATGTCTTGCCCTCAGCCATGCGGATTTCAGAAGTGGATTGGTGCTCGCTGGCAACTTTGCACGGGATGCTGATACAATCGGGGCGGTAGCTGGAGCCATTCTGGGAGCAAAATTTGGCATTGCTTCCATTCCATCCCACTGGGTGGAGAAAGTCCGCTATCCTTCAGGTACGTGTTTGCAGTTCACCAAGGGGCTGGATGTTTGCGCGATGGCGGAGCAACTCTCTGATTTGATTCGATAAAGAGAGCTCTTCAGTCTCTTTGCTCTTCTTGGGTGATGTATGAAGGAGGGGGCGCTTTTGGCCTCCTCCCATACAAAGCCGTTCAATCGAGGGCTGTTTTCCATAGAGTCCGAATTGAGAGGGTGCATTCGGGGCCACTCAGGTCTCCTTCCTGCAAGCCAAGGGTATAGTCGTTTCCCACAAAACGCCAACCTGTGCGAAGTGAAAGCCTCAGATGTTCTGTAAGGTTCATCTCTACACCGGTAGAAATGCTTGCATAGAAATAGCGATTGTCCTTGGCTTGTTCATATCCTTCCTCTCCGTCCAAGTCCACCAAATATCCTACGTTCACTCCTCCAACTGCTAAGCGAAGCAGTGGGTGGATCTTTCTTTCTGCTTGCGGGGTGAACAACAGTTCGGTACCACTCATCAAGGCATAGGAGGCTTGTTTGTCGGCAAGGTGTATGCCGAAGTTTGCATGTTCGAAATTTGACAAGGGGTTGCCTGCACAGAAAAATCCAATCCCGATCCATGGTGCCAACTGAAATCCTGATGAAACTTCTGCATAAGGCAATTTTTCATCGTCTATAAAGGAAATTCCACCACCAAGAGACACATACGAAATAAAAGAGAAAGTTGGTGTTTCACCGTTCAGGATTACTTCTGTTTCCCTATACGTGATGGTTGTTTCGTTTGCCGAGACTGCTGTAGTTACGAGCAGCATGCCGATTGCCAATGAGAGAAAGCGAATGATTTTATACATACTGAAAAACTCCTTGGGAACATACGAAAAGATGCATGTTCCTGTCTGAGTAAAACCTAGAGGTTTTTTTCGTCATGTTGTATCGGATGATTGTATGAATCGGGGGTGAAGGTACTACGAACAATGTAGTAGGGCGCTCGTTTATACCGAAATTTGGTAAAAAAGCACACGTTCAGGCTGGCAATGCAGTAAGTGACCTGAGCGGCAACGATTACCTATTTCAAGGAAATGGTTGAAAGAAAGGGAATTCCTTATCAGAGCATCATCAATCTGTATCTGAGTGATTGCATGAAGAAAAAGATGAAACCGGCTCGTATAATAAAAATAAATGGAAATTGGTTTTTTATTGAATAGTTGTAAAGTTTCGTGTAATGTTAATCTACATGGAGGTAATATGAGTGGAATAAAACAGGCTCTTCCTAATGGTCCTCTTTCCGTTGTATTAATGCAGGTGCAATATTCTCCAATAGTACAGATTGAAAAGTATATACCTGCAATGCAAGATTACCTAAGAAAAAACGGGTATCCCTTATTTACTCCTATAAAAGGAGATATGGTAAGAATCGAGCCGCATGGAGAGACTGAAAAGTTCGTCCTGGCACAATGGTTTTTTTCATCTGAGGACATTCAACAGACGGTTATTATTGACAGTGATCGAATCACATTTCAAGTTTTTAATGTCCAGTCTTATACTTATGAGACAATTCTTCAGAGTTTTCTTTCAATAGTTAAAGAATTTGATGCGATAGTGGAACTTTCTATCTTTACTCGAATAGGTCTGCGTTATATCAATTCGATTCTAGAAACACCGAATACATCCTGGAGGATTTTAGTTGCTAAAGAATTCCAAGGGCCAGTTTTTCCAATGAACGTTAATTGGATGGAGAATGAGCTTTGTTCCTTCTCCTCACAAAAAGGAGTATTGCTTAAGGATCTTAATATTTCCAGTAACTTTAGGTTAAGGATGATGCAGAATTCCTTAGGAAGAAAATACCCTGAGGATATTCAACGTATTCCGTTAGGAGAACCTGAATATTTTGATCCACGATCATTGGTTACCTACCTTGATCTTGATCATTATGTACTTTTTACGTCTGCACCTAAGAAGAATGTATTTAGTCGGCTTTCTGAAGTGTTCAGAGAATTACATTCTGTAATCGAAGATGTTTTTTTTGAATCTTTAATAACTGATGAGGCAAAAAAACTATGGCAGTAACATTTGAATACCCGGCAATTGACTCCTCTAGTTCTATTTCAGCAAGTGAACCGGGACTCTCATACTATGCCTATAGAGAAGATGGATCAATATCGGTTGAACAGGGTACAAAGGTTTTTTTTATTCGTTCTAAATTGGATACTATTCTGATGAATACAGAATCTGCTTATAGTTTTACTGACAAGAATACTTTATTATTTGATAATTTGATTGTAAATTCTCAGAATCTTGGAGTATTCATTGGAGATTTTTCTTTGAAAAACCCTAATGAACAGTTTGTTATTATTAATAAGTTCTTTGGGTTTAAAAAAACTGAATGGGCTGATATCTTTTCTGTATCAAGAGTTACTATATATGGCTGGCTAAAAGATGGATTAAAACCAAGCGGTGAGAATGCGAGAAAGATTTCTGTTCTTTACAACCTTCTCAATACCCTTCCTAATAGACAAGAAGGAGATAGACTTTTTGTTGGATATCTCAATCATCATATCAACACTTGTAATTGTTCGCTTCTTGAGTTGTTTACAACTGGTATTTTCTTTAAACGTGAAATTCCTCAATTGTCTGAAATTCTATCATCATTATTAAAAAAGTCTCGGCAAAAGTTCAAGGAATTTGAATATATGGAAAAGACATCACAAGCAACAGAGGCCACTTTAGATTACAATTTAAAGAATCTCTTATAATGAAGGAGTAGTTTTCCATGTCTGAAACTTCCTTGAGAGATTGTATTATCGCTAACCAATGGAAACAGGGAATTATTGTCAAAAGTGAACAGAAAGACATAATTCTTTCAGAAGTGGAAGAGACATATGATTGGATTAAGGATACCGAATTTCTTGTTTTATTCAGCCAAGATTGTGATTTGTTGAATTCAAATCTTGAAAATGAACCCTTTGCTGAGTTTTTCTGTGCATTAGCAATCGAAAGAGCAGACCCCTCGTTGGTATATGGTAAAAACCCAAGGAAGATTCATGTTCCTATCAATAAGTCATTATGTCTTTGTCTTTCCATCAACCATCGGATTCGGATAAAAAGAGAATTTCTTGCAAATATTTCTCTTCAGAATCCTATGAGTCTTCCAGATGATGAACTGACTAATCTTCTTACATGGGTCTCAAAGAAATATTCTAGACCCGCTTTTCCAGATAGATTCAATAATTTGTTATCTACGGTTCCAAAATTAGATAAAAAATTGAAGAAATTGAATGATGAGCATAGAGAAATAAAAAGACTCTTTTTTTTAGTCTCGCCATTTACGGAAATTGAAGACAATCAATACTATACACTCCAGATTAAGGTACTTCTTGTTGGATGTACGTATGATGATTGTGATTATGTAAAAGATGCCATCATTGATGAATTGAGACGAATTCTTTCTATTGGGCAAATAAAAATCATCAATATTGATTGTTCTTTTGAGAATGAAATGACTCTATTTGAATTGAGTCATTTTAAAGAATGGGATAAGGACTATATCAGTAGACGCTTTGACCTTGTCCTCTAGGAGTTTTTTAATAACGGACAGGTTTCCCTGTTCTCCCTGAGATGTACATCCCTTCAATGAGCTTGACCGTTTCCAATCCCTCCTCTCCGTTACAGAGAGGATCCCTGTCGTGTAGGATTGCTTGGGTGAAATCTTCCTCTTGCAATTTGAAGAAATACCAGGTTGCATCGATGGAGTTAAAGAATCGTGTATCCTCTTCTTTCCAGATCTGGAGATTCTGCTGTTCTCCTTCAATCGTCCATAGGTCGTTTACCGGGGGTTCAAGCACACCGCTCATTCCTGCGATGAACATGGCTCCTCCATCGGTTTGCACCCCTGCACTGAAAGCACTCGATCCATGGATATGGACTTTTGCAAAAATACCGGGCTTCTGGGAGTTCGAGACCAAGATGCTGGCCATAGCCCCACTTGCAAACCTCACCGTTGCAACTGCAGTATCCTCCACCTCGATATACGGATGATTGATGTTGTCCCATTGGGCATACACCTCTTTGATGGGACCGAGGAACCAGTGCAGCAGATCCAGTTGATGGGGGGCTTGGTTGATGAGTACCCCACCACCTTCTTGTTCCCAGCTTCCTCTCCAAGGGTCACTGGTATAGTAGGCTTGATCTCTCCATCCCAGCATCGTTACCTGTCCAACCATGGGAATACCGAGTTTTCCCTCTTCAATGGCTTGATGAATTCGCTGACATGCAGGGTACCATCGCCTTTGGCTGATGACCCCCAACTTCTTTCCTAGTCGTTTTGCCGTTTCTATCATGGTTTTGGCGTCTTCAACAGAAAGAGCCATGGGCTTTTCAACCAGCACATGGGCTCCAGCTTCTAAAGCCTCAAGGGTGTGTTCCTTATGCAGGGGGTGTGGGGTGGTGATGATGACGGCATCAATGGATTCTGTTGTGATCATCTCCTTGATATGCTTGAACGGAAGGATATTCCATTGCTTTGCAAATACCTTTGCCTTTTCTTCATTGCGCCCACAGACTGCCACCAGTTGACTATCCTCAGCCTCAAAAAGAGCCTTCGCATGCAACTGTGCTACCTTTCCATATCCAATCAGTGCATATCGTACCATCGTCATGTTCCTTTTTCAGGGAAGTAGAACAACCTTTAAAAGATCATCTTCCCTATTGTAGAGTTTGTCAAACCAATACTGCCCCTCTTGCAAGGGAGCTGTTTTGCTGATCAAGTCTTCCACATTGAGTTTCTTATCGGCCATCAGTTTGATTAC
>JAQVVB010000194.1 GCA_028699215.1 Sphaerochaeta sp.
CTACTTCACTAGTCTCCGCTGCCCTTATCTTCAAGACGTTCTTTTCCATTGACGGCATTGCCAATATCAGTTTGATGGCCTTGCACATCATATCTGAACCGAAGAGTTGGCTTACCGATCCCTTCTGGGCAAAGGCCATCATCATTTTGACCATCACCTGGCGTTGGACAGGGTACAATACTGTTTTTTATCTAGCTGGGCTTCAAACCATCGACCGCTCGATTTATGAAGCTGCCAGAATCGACGGAGCTTCCGCTTCCCGTCAGTTTTTCCATATCACCATCCCTTTGCTTAAGCCTGTGATTTTATTGACCACCATCATGTCTACCAACGGCACGCTTCAGCTTTTCGACGAAGTCAAGAACATCACCAATGGAGGTCCTGGCATTGCCACACTTTCCATTTCACAATATATCTACAACCTCTCATTCATGTATAATCCGCAGTTCGGCTATGCAGCAGCCGTATCCTATGCCATCTTGGTCATGGTAGCCATCCTCTCCTTGATTCAGATGAAAGTGGGGAACAGAAAATGAAACAAAGAACAGTAAGTTCCATCGGCAAATATGTATTTCTTTCCATCGTCTGTCTCTTTTCGGTGTTCCCTTTCTATTTCATTATTGTTGCTTCAACCAATTTGAGTGTGGATATCATCAAAGGCAGGATGTTCTTTGGAAATCATCTTTTTGAAAACATCAAGACCTTGGTTTCAACAGTGAAACTGGGGAATGCCTTCTGGAATTCCTTGCGGAACTCCATTGTAGGAACGATAGCAAGCCTCTTTGTCTGTTCTCTTGCCGGCTATGGCTTTCAGATTTATCGGGACAAAGGAAAGAACACCTTGATGGGGTTGCTGTTGCTCTCCATGATGGTTCCCTTTGCTGCCATCATGGTTCCTCTGTTCAGGATGTTCAGCCAAGCCCGGTTGCTCGACACCACTGCAGGATTCATTCTTCCCACCATCTCCACAGCCTTTCTCATCTTCTTCTTCAGACAAAGTTCTGAATCGTTTCCCCTGGAAACAGTGCATGCCGCTCGCGTCGATGGCTTGGGTGAATTCGGGATTTTCTTCCGGATCTACGTTCCCATCATGGCCCCGACATTCGCCGCGGCCGCCATCGTCACTTTCATGGCAGCTTGGAACAACTATCTCTGGCCTCTGGTCATCATGCAGAGCCAAGAGAGTCAGACCATGCCGTTACTCATCACCGGTCTTACCGCCGGATACACCACAGACTATGGTATCTTGATGCTTTCGGTCACCATTACCACTTTGCCGACTTTGATCCTCTTTTTCACCCAACAAAAGCGGTTTGTTGAAGGTGTTCTTGGTTCGGTAAAATAACAGGAGTCAGCTATGTCAAAGCTTTTTACCTCTCTCAAACCGTGGGAAATGCCACAAGTGAGTTCGGTCAACCGATTACCCATGCATTCACTTTCCCTTCCGTTTCCTACAGAGCAACAAGCATGGTCAGATGCGGTTCTAGGACCAGAATTACGGGATTTGACAGAGAATACATACTACCAATGCCTCGATGGTACCTGGAATTTCCGCTGGTATGAGAGTCCTCTGCACGTGGAAGACCAAGTTGTGGCACAAAAGGAAAATCTCAAATGGAATCCCATTCTGGTTCCAGGGTCTTGGAGCGTGCAAGGATATGACAAGCCTCATTACACCAATGTGATCATGCCGTTTGCCAATACGCCTCCATCTGCTCCTGAGTACAACCCTACAGGAGTCTACCGCAGGACCTTTACACTAGCACCCTCATGGGAAAAGCGTACCACCATCCTTACAATAGGAAGTGCAGAGAGCTATCTTCAAGTCCATGTAAACGGTACGTTTGTAGGTAGTTCAAAGGATAGTCGTCTTCCTGCCTCGTTCGATATCACCAATTATCTGCAAAAAGGGGAGAACCAACTGGTACTGCTGGTTGTTCGCTATGGAGATGCAAGCTATGTGGAAGACCAGGACCAGTGGTGGTTTGGAGGCATCCATAGAAGTGTCTATCTATACAGCATAGATTCCATCTCCCTTGGTGATGCCCACCTGCGCCCTGTATTGGATGAGCATAGGGAAAACGGAGTGTTGGAAGTCGATGTGAAGCTTCAAGGCCCTCCCGGAAGTGAACTTTTGCTCTCCTTGTATGATCCATCTCATCATCTCATTGTTTCCAAACACATGCAAAGTGATGCGTCGTTGTCTTGCAAGGCAACGATTCCTGTTTCCCATGTACTTCTTTGGAACCATGAATCACCACAACTTTACACACTGTCACTTTCTTTGGAGAACCAGAAGGAGCATCGAGCAGTACGTTTTGGGTTCAGAACCATCGAGGTGAAAGACAGAAAACTCCTGATCAATGGGAAACGGGTGTTGATCAAGGGCGTCAATCGTCATGAACATGACCAATGTATGGCCAAGACACTCACCACAGAAGGTATGGTTCAAGATATTCTCTTGATGAAACAACACAACTTCAATGCGGTACGAACCTGTCACTATCCTAATGATGAACGCTGGTATGAACTCTGCGATCGCTACGGTTTGTATGTAATGGATGAGACCAATATCGAGACCCATGCGTTTTATGACTCCATCTGCCGAGATGAGCGATGGGCTGCTTCCTTTTTGGAACGCGTACAGAGAATGGTCAGACGAGACAGAAACCATGCAAGCATCATCATCTGGTCTTTAGGTAACGAAAGTGGCTATGGACAGAACCAAGATGCAATGGCGGGGTGGTTGCGTCGTTTCGACCCCGATCGCCCCATACACTATGAGGGCGGCATCCGTCCTGAATGGGGACAAGGGGCGTTTACCCTGGAGAGTCTGAAACGCGGTCGTTTTGTTACAGATTTCGTCAGCCCCATGTATCCTGCCATTTCCTTGATTGAAGCTTGGGACAAGACAACAGAATCTTCGCAGGATGACCGGCCCATGATCATGTGTGAGTATAGCCATGCGATGGGCAACTCCAATGGAAGTTTGAGTGACTATTGGGAAACCATCCGCAATTCACGAGGAATTCAGGGAGGGTTCATCTGGGATTGGGTTGACCAAGGAATTCTCGTGGATGCAGAAGGGAAACCGGTAGGGCCGAAGACAATGAACAATTTGGAAACATCATCCATACCTTCGTATCGTTATGGCGGCGATTTCGGCGATCAACCTACGGATTATGATTTCTGCCTGAACGGGCTTCTTTTTCCTGATCGCTCCCTCAAACCGGTGATGAGTGAGTGTTTCAAAGTACAACAGAGTATTTTCATCACTTCAGAACATCCAAGCAACGGTAAATTCATCTTGCACAATGAGTTTGATTTTTCTTCTCTGGATGATGTGGTGCTCCATTGGAGCATCATCAGTGAGGTTGCTGAAAACCCACTATCCGGTAGGGTTGAAGTACCTCATTTGGAAGCTGGTGAGAAGTATCATTTTACAGTTAAAGAAGTCATACATAGTGAAATACAAGATCTCATGGCGAAGGGAGAGTGTTTCATCCTGTTTGAATCTGTTTTAGCTTCAGATACACTCTGGGCCAAAGCAGGGCACCGCTTGGCATGGGATCAATTTACGCTTTCTTCTCATATTGCTCAACAACCGATTATCAAGGATGCCCTGGTCACCGAAGAAGCGAACGGCTCGTTTGTACTTGAAGCCAAATCGTATTCAGCAAGACTCACATCAGAAGGTTTGTTGTCTTCCTTACGATTTGTCGGCCAAAATGAATTGCTCAAGAGCCCTTTGACGCTCAGTCTGTTCAGGACCCCGACTGAAAATGATGGATTGAAGACATTTCAGGACACCCGCGATCTTCCTGATTATGTATTTTACCATGAGAACAAGGCATTCAATGCCTGGATAGATAATCGCCTTGACCGATTGGTTTTGGAAAAAGTGGCCGTGACATCTGAATTGGGCTCTCTCGTTTCTGAACATATCATAAAAACAGAAACGGGCGTTGTCTTGGGACGTTTCATCCAGAATTGGACATTTGCCTCCGATCAACTGCATGGAGACTTCACAGTGCTTCTCAATGATGCAATGAGTGACTATCCTCGCGTGGGCCTTTGTTGTGATGTACATAAGAGATGGTCTCATTGCAGTTGGTTCGGTCTTGGCCCTGTTGAGAACTATCCCGATCGTCGTACCGGATGTATTGTCGATACCTATCGCTCAACGATAGACGAGCTCTATGTCCCTTACATCGTTCCTCAAGAGTATGGAGAACATACGCAAGTAAGGCATTTGGACCTTTTCGATGGAGACAAAGGCGGAATACGGATCAAGGCAGATAAGGACTTTGCTTTCAGCCTCCAAACCTTTACGCTTGATGAACTTTGGGAAAAACGACATGCAGATGAGCTAATGCGAAGCGATTGCAACCATTTGTATCTTGATGCTGAGGTAAGGGGAGTGGGGACAGCCACCTGCGGCCCTGATACCTTGGAGAAATATCGAGTTGCCAGTGGTGTGTATCGACTTGGCTTAACCATCGCTTCCAGTCATTAGGAGAGAACCCTGATCAGCACTGGTTTTGAACAATAATCTGATTGGAGACTGATCATCAGTCTCCAATTTGTCGTACAGCATATTTGTTTCCTTGTTTTGGAAAATGTATTCATTTGTATGGAGGAGTCACATGGATTTTTATGAGGTAGTGAATTCGAGAAGGACGATACGTGATTTTGAGAATGTTACCATAGAAGATGAAATTATAGAGAAAATTATCGCCGCTGGTCTACAAGCTCCATCAAATGACCACGTACGAGATTGGCATTTTATTGTTATCAAGGATAAGAACATCATCTTCAAGCTGATAGACATAATCCCCAGAGGAATATCAGAAGATAAAATGGTCGCATTGCTGCACGATTGGAACCTGAATGATCCTATACAACAGGCATGTTATAGGGATGCTGTTCCTAAGCAGCATAGAATGCTTGCAGATGCATCCTGCATCGTGGTCCCTCTCTTCAAACAGAAAACAGATCTGCTTCATCCCGATAACCTGACACATTTGAATGGATTTGCTTCCATTTGGTGCTGTATCGAAAACATGTTTCTCTCTGCCACAGCAGAACACTATGCTTGCACGTTGCGCATCCCTCTCGGTGAAGAAGAAGCGTGGACCAAGCAAGTTTTACAGTATCCAGAAGGTTGGTGTATGCCATGTGTAATCGCTATTGGTAAGCCTCGATCTGATGCTTCAATGGTTAAACAGAAAGAATACTCATTGAAGGAAAGAATCCATTGGAACCAATGGTGAACTGAAATTGACTGTCAGGCTCTCTTTGTTTCGAAAAGCGTCTTGCATCTATCCTGTTGGACTATCTTCGGATAGAATGGAAACAAAGGGGCACGCTATGAATGTACACGATTTTCAGGTTCTCCAGATGGAGGGGAAAGAGCTTTCTCTGTCCAGCTATAAGGGAATCGTACT
>JAQVVB010000195.1 GCA_028699215.1 Sphaerochaeta sp.
CAATACTTGTTTCATAGCGAATCCTCCTTGGATAAAAACGTGTTACGTGGGTAAGGTAAGCACGTTCAATACTCCAGTTCATTGATTCGCTTCCCTACGTCAGTGTTAACTGCCAGGTTCAAGGGGTCAGGTTTTACCTTCTCAACTCCGAAGAGTCCCCCCGCATTCGTGATTGAACTATAAAAAAAACTCTCCAACGAGGGAGAGCCATTAGGTATTCCTACCATATAGTGCTTCCCTACGTCAGTGTTAACTGCCAGGTTCAAAGGGTCAGGTTTTACCTTCTCAACTCCGAAGAGTCCCCCCGCCTTGATACTTGATGAGCATTCTAGTAAGCATGACAATGCTTGTCAATGAGATCAACAAACGTTGCATGCTGAATACTATCTTCATGCAATCTGATTATCCTTAAATAATGGCCTCAACTTGGGTATCGATACCATTCAGCAAGTCTTCGATGGTTTGATAGATCATCAAATCGGGTTGTAAAGAACCTGCTGGATACGAACGATCCATAACAAAATGCTTGGTGGAATGCATCACTTGGATGCCTGAATTGGGTAAGGTGAAAAGTTCCACTTCCCCATAGTGGTTGACACTTCCCCCAGTGGGAGTACCTACAAGACGACAATCGGTGAGCATGGTGAAGTGCACTGCATTCATCAAAGCAGAGGAAAAAGTGCCCTCGCCGATGAGGACATCAAGAGAAAAACCCTTTTCTTTCTGCAACGATGATAGACCTTTCACCATTGGCTCGAACAGTCTTGAATCACCACCACTATTATATCTGAGATCGATGAGAATCTTCGTATAGGATTTCTCTGACACCAAGCCTAGCACCTGATCAATAAACGAATCGATGGGGAACTGTTCATCCGAAATGCAGGCATTGTATTGGACGAAGAGAACCTCCCCTTCATTAAGCTCGAACGCTCGATACGGACGGGAAACAGGTCCTGTCTTCATTTTGGAAACATCGATGTATGCAAATGAAAGCGTGGCAAAATCAGAAGCAGAAATGGGCTTCAAAACTACGGTTTCTTCTACTAGTGAATCAAGGGGAAGAACAGTGAGCAAGACATCATCAGAAGGATCAGATGCAATACCCAAATAAGCATAGAGTGAGCTCAAATGCAACTGTTGTGCTATCTTTGCGTTCAGCCACACATCGTTGTCATGACTGTAGAGATTTTTCGCCCTCTCGATGATTTCGTCTATTGGAACGGAATTTATTGACAGCAACGTTGAGCCCAGAAGTCGTTCATAGGTGGACTCTACTACACTGAGGCGCCAAGAACCATCGATAGCAGCAAATTGAACAGGAAGGGCTCGCATCTGATTTACGATCTCTTGGGTGATTCCAACAGCAGTATGCGAATCTTTTGCCATGGCTGCAAGCTTTCCCAATGTGTAATAGAAATCAACATCAGAGAGCGTATCGGCTTCTTGCAGTGCATGGAGACATGCTTCTTCAAAAGCCTTTCTACTTGTGTTGGCAAAGAAATCCGGATGCACTTTTACAAGTGTCGAATACAACGTCTTCACATCCTGGGTACGTGGAGAATCCTGTTCAGACAAAGAAGGTAGGTTTGAAGTGGTTCTACATCCTGCAAAGAACAGGACGAAGAGACTGACAAGCAAGAAAAGAGAAATGGTTCGTTTATTACACATGATCAGAGCATAACTTTGCTCCTAAGATTAGGTCAAGGGTAAAGCTGCTTGCTTTCTTCATCCCTTCGCTATAAATATTTGACCATAGGCTGGATATCGACAAATGAACCATCAGAGTAGGCAAAACCCCCTTGAATGACTCCCAGGTCTTCAAACCCCAAAGCATGATACAAATGTAGGGCGCCTTGATTGGTGGTCAAAACAGCATTGAACTGAAGAATCCTAAAGCCAAGGATTTTCGCCTTTTCCATGGAATCCAAAACCAAAGCCTTTCCAATACCCTTGCCCCGATATGAAGCACCTACACAATATGAGGCGTTGGCGATATGAGCACATCTACCGACATTATTCGGATGCAGGATATATAAGCCTACAAGCTTTCCATCCAAAACAGCTACAGATGTTGCACTTTGGGAGGCAAAGAAGTGCGAAGCCTCTTCTTTGGTGAGTTCACTATCTTGAGGAAAGGCATCACCAGAACGAACCACTGCATTCCAGATTTCGATCATACCTGCAAGATCTTCATCTCGATAGGAACGAATCATCCATGTACGATCTTTATGCATTTCTATGTTTCCTTCTCTGTTTGATGACATAACGCTAACACAAAGATTTAAAAAGGGAAAGTCGTTGCTTTCTTGCGTAAAGGGTATTCTTAGGCCACAATGAAAGAGCAAATTGCCCATCATATGAGGAAGCAAACCAAGCAATGCAAAACATCATCGATTACGTTGAAACCACCTTCAGTAGCTTTGAAGAAGCACCGTTTAGTCCGGTAGACAGCTTGGTACTGTCACAATTCTCCTATATCCGCTTTTCAGCGATGCTCTCTCCTCTTTCTTCAGAGAGAAAAACCCTGAGAATCGGAGAGTTGCTGCAGAGTGAACATTTTCAGGATATGTTCTATGGAGTACGAGACATCGAGAGCAATAAACGGTTGTTGTTTGCCCTTGCTGCGAGTCCCCGGTATCGCACGATTGAGGTAGGATACTACGTCGACGAATTCGAATGCAAACAGGAAAAGCAATTTGCGGCCATGACTTTTTTCTTTGCCGAAAACCAAGCATATATTGCTTTCCGTGGTACCGATGCCACATTCATCGGGTGGAAAGAAGATTTCAACATGGCTTTCATCAGCCCTGTTCCCGCACAAGAGGAAGCCCTCTCATATCTTGAAATGGTAGGCAACCACTATACAGGGCGTCTTCTTGTAGGAGGGCATTCCAAAGGTGGCAACCTTGCTGTATATGCCTCAATAAACGCCCCTTCTGAGCTTCAAGATAGAATCCAACAAGTTTTTTCGCATGATGGTCCAGGATTCAAGGACAAGGTGTTTGACAGTGAGGGTTTTAAAAGAATGAGTGCAAAGATCCACAGAACCCTACCCCAGTCTTCACTGATCGGAATGCTTATGGAAAACCAAGGAAGCTATCAGGTGGTGGCAAGCAATCGCTTCGGGCTCATGCAACATGATCCATTCTCCTGGAAAATTGAACATGGAGAATTCTGCATCTTGAGCCATATTTCAGCAAGTGCTCAATTTGCAGACAGAACACTCAACGACTGGCTTGAAAACTGTTCCATTGAGAAGAGGGAAACCTTCATCGATTCCCTTTTTTATGTTATCTCTTCAACTGAAGCGACAACATTTTCTGAGTTCAATGCAGACTGGAAGAAGAATCTGCCGGCCATGGTGTCCAGAGCAAAATCCTTGGATCCTGAAACACGTACAGAGGTATTGAAAATACTGAAAACCCTTGCAAAAGTCGCTTTGAAGAATCTCTCCCATCCAGCAAGAACACCCAAGGCATAAAGATGATTCGTCATGCAATTCGTTCTTGACAGATAATGATAATGCGTCCACGATGAATCCCAATGGGAGAACATCTATGCGATTGGCAATTTATGGAGCGGGATCATTAGGAACTGTACTTGGTGCATATCTTGCACGAAAAGGGATTGAAGCGGATTTGATCAGCCGCAATGAGGCGCATGTAGCGTCCTTGCAAAAACTGGGTGCACAAGTAGTGGGAAAAGCGAACTTCACCTCCCCTGTCAATGCAATGTTGCCAAAAGACATGCAGGGTACCTATGATTTGATCTTTCTGTTGACCAAACAACTAGAAAATAAAAAAGTTGCGCTGTTCCTAAAGGAACACCTCGCATCTGACGGCATGCTCTGTACCATGCAAAATGGACTTCCTGAGCCGGAATTAGCTGAAATACTTGGAGCAGACCGTGTGACGGGTTGCGCAATTGCCTGGGGTGCTACCTTATTGAGTCCAGGCACAGCAGAATTGACCAGTGAGATAGACAGCCTCACCTTTAACCTTGGCATGATGGGAACCTACAACGAAGAAGTGCTTCAGCCTATTGCAACCATCTTATCTGCGATGGGCCCTGTACAGATGGAAAAAAATTTTATGGGAGCCAGGTACTCCAAACTCCTCATCAACTCGGCCTTCAGCGGTATGGCAACCCTCCTTGGGTGTACCTTTGGAGAGGTTGTCGACTCAAAACAAGCAAGGAAGCTTGCACAACAAATCATGAAAGAGTGCATTGAAACCGCAAAAGCCTCAAAGGTGACGTTTGAGCCGGTGCAAGGTAAAGACATCGTCAAACTGTTTGATTACAACTCAGCAGGGAAAAGGTGGGTATCATATGTACTCATTCCCCTTGCCATGAAAAAGCACAGAGCTTTGAAACCCAGCATGTTGCAGGATATCGAAAAGGGCAAACCATGTGAAATCGATGCTATCAATGGCGTGCTTTCTCGAGAAGCCAAAAAGGTGGGGGTCAACACCCCGGTGAACGACCTGGTAGTGAGGCTTATCCATCGCATAGAACAGGGTGAACTATCTCCAAGCAAGGAAAATCTACACTATTTCTCCTAGTGGAACACAGTAAAAGAAACCCTCTTGTCGGAATCCCGATAAGAAGGTTTCTTCGTAGCCATTTTCAAAAGATTCGAGTAAAGCGTGAACAGTCCATACATCATAAGGCAGATCCTATCGGGTCATTGCCCTTTGAGAAGAACCAATGGATTCAAAAGAGTATGGTGCCACCGTAATCAAGACAACACTTATTCATTCCTGTTCTTTTTCTTTTCCTGCTTCTCAAGTTTCTTTTCTTTTTGGGTTTTCAGAGGTTTTTTCTTCTCTTCTTTCTTTGCATCCTGTGATTTAGCCATGTAGGATACCTCCTTGGGATTGTGTACAACCATATAAATCATAATCTTAATCCAATTTTGATACAACCTATAAAAACCAAAGAATATATATCAAAGTGATAAATACCCTTTTCATGCATTGAAACCCTCCTACAACATAGCTGCTTCCTTGAAAAAGCACTGGGCCACCTGATAGAAATTCTTGCGTATCTGAGCAAGATCTCCAGACTTCAGCTGATGATCTCTTACCACCCATTCTCCATTGGTCATGACATGTCGAACATTCTGCACTCCTGCGCTGTACACCAACAAGGAATAAGGATCTATGCAGGGAATCATATTGGGTGCTTCAAGGTCAAGGATAAGAAGGTCTGCTTTCTTACCTACTTCCAAGCTTCCGATTTGCTGCTGTGCATGCAAAATCTTAGCCGCATCTCTGGTCACCAAAGGTACTACCGTCTTTGCAGGAATTGCAGTGCGGTCTTTTTTCAGATTTTTCTGAAGAATGGCATACAGCTTCATTTGCGTAAACAAATCCAAGGTGTTCCCACTTGAGGGGCCATCCGTCCCTAGACAAACCTTGATACCCTTTTCCCTCATGTCA
>JAQVVB010000196.1 GCA_028699215.1 Sphaerochaeta sp.
CAGGAGCGTCGATCGGACCGGAATTGGTGGAAGCAAGACTGATGTAATTGAAGATTTGCTTGTTGATGGCATTAACTTTGGTAGCCATATGTTCACGTACATCATCAGGAATTGGAACACCTCTTTCACCCATCAGATAATCATTGACTTCAATGTCGTTGATAAAGTAGTTGAGGAACTTTGCTGCTGCCTCAGGGTTCTCTGCTGAAGCGGGGATGGAGAAGAACATGGAAGGCTTGAGGAAGGTTCCCTTGGCCTTTGCTCCCTTGATGTTTGGAAGCAGGGCGAGTTCGAGAGGCCGCTTGGCTGCAGCCTGTGTGGAAACGAACTGGTTGCTCCAGATGAATTCCACCCAAGAACGGCCTTTGGAGAATTCACTTTCTTCTGGGGTTACGGTGACAAAAGCAATCTCAGGATTGATCAAGGCCCCAGCTTCCTGGAGTCTCAGCTGGATTGCATAGTACTCTTTCAAGGCTGAAGGATCGGTAAATCCAAGACCGCTGGTTTTGCCGTACGTAGAAGCTCCGGTTTGACGAATCAGGTTGTCGAAACCGACTTTTGGGTCAGTGGTGAAGAAGGGAAGGGTTTGGACTCCAGTCTTCTGGTAGACCTGGATTGCAATCTTCTCAAAATCTTCCCAAGTCCAGGTTGCAGAATCTGGTTTGGCAATGCCGGCTTTGGCAAGTACCGCTGGGTCATAGGTGAGACAGACGGCATTGGTGCCCAAGCTGATACCATAGAGCTTACCGTTGACTCTTCCTCCAGAAAGGAAGGATTCATTGACCTTGGAAAGGTCGATGATACCTTTTTCTACATATGGGGTGAGATCGGCGAGTTGATTGCGTCCTACCCATTGCAACATGTATGCATAGTCATGCTGCATGATGTCTGGAAGACCGCCTGCTGCAGCCTGCGTATTCATCTTGTCCCAGTAGCCGCCCCAGCCGGTGGTTTCCGTGTCAATTTTGATCTCAGGATATTTGGCTGTGAAGAGTTCTACGGCTTTGTAGGTTCTCTCATCACGAGTTGGGTTTCCCCACCATGCGAGTCTCATGGTCGATTCCTTTGATTCTTCTGGTGCCGCTTGGGCGAAGATTACAGAGGGAAGCAGAACCATCATGCTGATTGCAAGAATCAGAAGTTTTGTTCCAAATGCTCTTTTTTTCATTCTAACACTCCTTTTGCTTGTGTCGTTTTTCTTATTCTAGGGGCGTTTCGAGTAGAAGTCAAAAAAAATGAAGCATGAATTCAAGTATTGCTGAAAAAAGGAATTATCAGTTAGGAAAAATCCAATAAAAGGTCGGAATCAGACATAAAAAAAGAGTGTTTGAGAAAGTGTTTTCACTCTGCATTTGTTCTAAGAATCTTGTAATAGTGGGCTGAATAAACAAAAAGAAAGCTGGTTCAGTTGAACCAGCTCATCGATTTGCAATAGCAAAAACGTCTAGTTGTTGACGCGTTCCAAGTATTCTTTTGTTTCGGTATTGACGCGAATCTTTTCACCTTGCTTGATGAAAATGGGAACGCGGACCTTCAACCCGGTTTCGGTAGTGATATACTTGGTTGCACCTTGAACGGTGTCACCTTTGACAGCTTCTTCAGCCTCGGCAACAAAAAAGATTACCTTGGGGGGAATCTGGATGTCCAGAATCTGTTCTTCCCAGAACGTACAGCGATAGGTCTCACCGTCTTTCATGAGGAATTCGTAATCGGGGAAGGTTGCCATTGGAACTTCAATCTGCTCAAACGTATCAGTCAGCATGAAATGAAAGTTTTCACCATCGTTGTACAAATACTGGCTGTCGCGGTCGGAAACCTGAATATCCTCTGCGTTGTCCTGGCTTTTCATGGTCTCACTGAGGGTCTGTCCAGTGGAAGGACTTTTCAGCTTCAGTCGAACGAAAGCAGAACCCTTGCCAGGGTTGACGAATTCACGGTCGATGCAAACAAAGGGCTGTCCTTTAATCAACAGGGCGGTTCCCTTATCGATTTGACCTGCTTTAATCATGCTAATTACCTCGTATGTTAAATATTACAATTTTTACCGGAGCCCAGCATACCAGAAAGTGGAAAAAGAATCACCCCCCGGAGGTCTGTTTTTCCCATGAGCAGCATCAGGAGTCGGTCCATACCTATGGCAACCCCTGAACATTGTGGGAAATTCTTGAAGATATCAGCGAAATCTGGATCTGCATCGGGAATGACACTTCCTGTTTCTGTTCTCTTTTGGACAAGTTTTGCGTACTCTTTGCGATAATATGATCGAACAACCTCTGGATTACGTTCTTCATCATAGCAATTGGCGACTTCGACTCCACCAATGTACATTTCCCATCGTTTTCTGTAGTTTCCATCACGTTTTGCCAAACAATCGATTTGTGCCGGATACCGATCAAGTACCAAAGGCTTGTCTTGTGGGAGATTGGGTTCAACAAAGGTGAGGAAGATTCTGTTGAACGTCTCTTCCCAACTCTCTTTTTCCTCTGGAACCTGCAACCCCAGTTTTCTTGCCTCTAATGCAAGGGTTCTTTGGCTCTGGTGCTGGTCAAGATCGATGTTGGCATAGCGTTTCATAGCCTCTTCCACGGTGAGATGGGCAAAGGGAGGTCTGAGATGATCCACACCGTTTCTTGGGGCAATGTGCGCAAAAAGTTCTTCGGTGATCCCAATGGAGTCCTGTTCGTCGGCTCCCATTGTGTAGTATTCCAACATGGAAAACTCTGGATTGTGGATTTTCCCAATCTGTTCACTGTTTCGAAAGCAGTGGCTCAATTGATACACGCTGCCAAAACCCATGGCTATGAGTTTCTTCATGTAGACTTCCGGAGAAGGTATCAGATAGAGGTCTGTAGAACCTATGAACTCGTTGTCAAATCTGGTGCCGAAATTCTCAATGGTCGGTTCAGGTATAAGATCTAGAGAAAGGGAAGGGGTGTCAACCTCGACATAGTCTCTTTGATTGAAGAATGAACGGACCTCAGCATAGAGCTTGCTTCTGTATAAAGCAGCTTCTCTCATCGTTTTTTCCATGGCCTTATCATATCCAATGCCGTCATCGTGTTGCAAGGTCTGGCGCCGCTACAGTATACTGCTTTGCATGGAAAGCTATAATACTGACGACATAATTTTCGCACTGGCTACACCTTGGGCACAAAGTGCCTTATCTGTGATTCGTGTCAGTGGCGAAGGCTGTAGAAATCTGCTTGCTTCCTGTTTTTCTCGTCCCTCAGCTTTGGTGCAAGCTGCAAATGCAACGCTTGTCCACGGCTATATCACTGATGGAAAAGAGGGTGAGAAACTGGATGAAGTGGTTGCAGCTGTATATACCGAAGGCCATGGCTATACTGCTGAGGAAGCAGTGGAATTTACTTGTCATGGTTCTCTTCCCGGACTTACCCGGATTCTTGCCTTGTTCAAACGCATTGGTATGCGAAGTGCCCAAGGTGGGGAATTCACTTTCAGAGCCTTTTTGCACGGCAGAATGGACCTTACTCAAGCCGAGGCGGTACAGGAACTTGTTTCCTCGCAGAGCGAGCGAAGCCAGGCTCTTGCTCTCTCGCGCTTGGAAGGCGGTTTGAGAGAACAGATAACTGCTGCGAAAGAGGAGCTGTTGACCATTCTTGCTGCCGTAGAGGTGCAGCTTGACTATGCAGAAGACGAACTCGATGAGTTTGTCTTTCCCCGTCAAATGCTCGCTCAGCTCCAACACTCGGTTTCTGTCCTTGCTTCCACCTATTCGGTGGGGAAAATGTATGGACAGGGGGCTCGAATCGTGCTTGCTGGAGCAACCAATGCCGGCAAGAGTTCCTTGTTCAACTTGCTGCTCAAGCAGGACAGGTCGATAGTAAGCAATGTTCGGGGAACCACCCGCGACTATATTGAAGCAGATTGCTCGATACAGGGAATTCCCATCCGTCTCTATGATACTGCGGGTTTGCGTGAAAGCAGCGATTCCATTGAGAATGAAGGAATCAAGAAGACAGAAAGACTGATTGGCCAAGCCGATCTGGTGATATACCTCATCGACAGCACCGATATCGCTCATATTCCTCCTCAGGATGCAAAAACCTTGTTGGTGTACAACAAGAGTGATTTGGTCAAACCCCCTCAGGGAGCTTTGGCCATAAGCGCTCAAAGTGGAGAGGGCGTCTCCTCGCTTGTCGAGGCTATCGCGAGTCGTCTTACTTCAGGGTTTGGCTCTACCGGGGATGAACAGGTGATCATTGAATCGGAAAGGCAACATTTGTTGCTTGAGCAGACAGCTGAAGCCTTGAAGAGGGCTCTTGAGCTGGTAGATGCTGATGTTCCACTGGATATAACAGCAGTGGAACTTGGGGATGCAATGCAGAACCTCGGTGAACTTACCGGGGAAGTAACCCCTGCTGATATCCTTCATAAGATATTCAGTGGTTTCTGCGTAGGAAAATAACATGGATTATGATGCAATAGTAGTGGGAGGGGGACATGCTGGAATTGAAGCGTGTCTGGCCCTTGCTCGGATAGGGTTCAAGACCCTTATGATAACGCAGAATCTTGATTCAATTGGACGACTCTCCTGCAACCCTGCAATCGGTGGTCTCTCCAAGGGGAATTTAGTCAGGGAAGTTGATGCTCTTGGTGGCGAGATGGCTCATTTGATAGACCACTCCATGATCCAATACAGAATACTCAATCGCCGCAGAGGACCTGCGGTTCAAGCCCCACGTGCCCAAGCTGATAAATTCACCTATGCACGTTTGGCAAAAGAGACCTTGGAAGGCCAAGCCAATCTTTCCCTTTTCATGGATACGGTCGTTGATCTTATTCTCGATAAGGACAAGCAGCGCTTGGTTGGGGTGAAAACTGCACGCGGACACCAGATTTCCTGCAAGGTGATGGTGCTCACCACGGGAACATTCATGGATGGACGTATTTTCATCGGTGAATATGATGCTCCCAATGGACGTTTGGATGAACCTGCCGCCATAGGCCTTGGTGCTGCTTTACGGGAAAAGGGCTTCCCTGTTGGTCGTCTCAAGACAGGAACCCCTGCCCGGGTACGTAAGTCCTCCCTTGATTTCGACAAGATGGAACTGCAGGATGGAGATCCCATCCTCATGCCCTTCAGTTTCGATTACGATACCATTGATCGTCCCATGCTTCCCTGTCATATCACCTGGACCAATGAGAAAACCCATGAGATCATCAGGGCGAACATGCACCGATCGCCTCTCTATGGGGGTAAGATTGTTGGAAAAGGACCTCGGTATTGCCCCTCCATTGAGGACAAGGTGGTTCGATTCCCTGACCGTGACCGGCACCAGATTTTTGTAGAACCCGAAGGAACAGGGACTGAAGAGATGTATCTCAATGGGATTTCATCCTCTCTTCCTGAGGATGTCCAATGGGATTACATCCACAGCATACAAGGTCTTGAGCATGC
>JAQVVB010000197.1 GCA_028699215.1 Sphaerochaeta sp.
AAAACTAGTCGGGGCGAAAGGACTCGAACCTTCGATATCCTGCTCCCAAAGCAGGTGCCATAGCCACTAGGCAACGCCCCGAAATCTTTTGGAGTATACGCACTTGAGGGGGAAAGCGTCAAGAGGTATTATAAAAGAATGAACACAATTAAAAAACGTGCACAATTGGTGTATTCCCGCCTGGACCAGATCTCACCGCCTCAGATTCAATTTCTAAAGCAGCAAGATCCGTTTCGATTTATGATAAGCGTCATTCTTTCAGCTCAAACCACAGACAAGATGGTCAATATAGTGACAGGACCACTGTTTTCAATGTTTCCTACGGTGAAGGATCTTGCAAATGCCCCTCAGGAAACAGTGGAAGAAATCATCCATCCAACCGGATTTTATAAGATGAAAGCTAAGAACATCATCGCTTGCGCTCAGGCTCTGGTGGACAAAACGATTCCTTCAACCATAGACGAGCTGGTGAGGCTTCCCGGTGTTGGACGCAAGACGGCAAACTGCGTGGTCGGGGATGTCTTTCATAAACCAGCCATCATCGTGGATACGCATTTTGGAAGGGTTGTACATCGTCTTGGACTTGTGGATACCAAAGATCCTGAAAAGGTCGAATTCCAGATTGCCAGTTTGCTTGATCCAAGCAAACACTATCGGTTTTCCATGACAGCCAATCTGTTTGGAAGGGAAGTTTGTCATGCAAAGAAACCCAGCTGCAATGAATGCCCGCTTAGAGACCTCTGTCCCTCTGCAGATGCTTTTCTGCAAGTATCCTCCATGTAGTAAGCTCACCTTTATCCTGTATCTCCACCAAGGCCAGCCTTACATCATCAATAGGGGGAAGCTCCACATTGCAGGGAAGGTCGGCTTCTCCCAGATAGATGCCTGTATAGGGATGGTTTATGCCCAATTCAGTTCGTAATGCTTTTACTGCATCATCGGGTATGGAAAGAAAAAGGACCTGGTTCTGGAACGTTGCATTACTGCTGCAAGGTAGGGGAAGCTGAGGGCAGGATACCTGTTTTTCAAGGGAGGTGTCTTCTGTTTCGCCCAGGACGATCCATGGTTCCAGCTTTCTAAAAGAGCTGTCTCCGCTCTGCCTGAAGAGTTGGGTTCTCACCTCATACAGTTGTTGTGTTACTTTCTTTGGCAACAAAAGTGAATAAAAGGTTGACATGGAGAAAGCATAGCGTCAAACTTGTTCTGCTACAAGGTCGAAATATGGAAAAGATGGCTTCTTTGTCTTTACACAAAAGCTGTTATCTGGTAATTTGGCTAAGGTTGAAGTCTTAATCGCAATAGCCTTGCATTTATGCTCACGGGTAAGCCGTTGCCCGTGCAAGGATAGCCTAAACTTTGACAGGCCCGATTTCGGCCAGCAGAAAGAATTTATTTGGATAAGGTGGATATAGCTATGGCTCGTAGATGTGAGATTTGCGGAAAAGGAACGATTGCAGGAAATAGTGTTCCGAGAAAAGGTCAGGCCAAGAAGCACGGCGGCGTAGGCCAGCACATTGGCGTAACCACAAAACGTGTATTCCGTCCTAATTTGGTAACGATCAAAACTTTGATTAATGGTACTCCTCGTACTATCAAGATTTGTACTCGTTGTTTGAGGAGCGGAAAGGTCGAGAAACTCGTATAAACAATACTTTACTACGTATCTTGATCTCCAAAGAGCCCTTGAAGGGCTCTTTTTGTATACATAGACAACACATTTTTGTTCAGTGATCTGTTCAGTATGTCAAACTCTTGAGGAGGCTGTTCCAATGAATGATATAAGATTGCACGCTGTAGAAGGGGCAAATCTAGTTTCCAAGGCTGATTGCGGCAAACTCGTAAAAATCTTTCGGTCACAAAGTCAAACCCATCAGATCTTCATCATCGGTCCCCTTCGGGAGAGCCCTCTGGAACTGGGGGTGTTGTTGCCCTTTGCTCAGAAACACGATGAAAAACTATGGTCGGAATTGGAGAAACGCTTTTCCCTTTGGACTGAATCGGTGGAAACCTTGCTTTCTCCTCAAGCTGGAGCGAAAGTCCTAGAACGAATCAAGCAGGGCTTTGCCAATATAGAAGATTTGCTACGGGCCGTTTGGCTGGTAGAAGACATCTCCTATGGTTCCCATCGATTCATCGACACCTTGGTCAGTTCCTGGATAGCAGATATTTGTTGTCACTTTTTCATAGCCGAAGGCATCACCAGCGACCTTATGGATTTTCAGACAGCCTTCCAATTGGAGGAGGTCAAGTCAGAAAGTCTGTTTGTATATGGGCAGCTACCGCAAGCTGAGAAGACCGACCCTCAAGAGGGTATAAGCGAGTATGCCGCCTCCTTGCTTGGTGGTAAGCTCAAAGCCCAGGGGGTAACATTCTGGAACTCAACATCCTTACTTCGAAATGCAAACATTGCAGAAGTTCCTTCTGCCTTGGTGATTCCCTCCCTTTCTTATTCAGAAGCAACTGAACTCTCCTTTTTTGGAGCTCCCATCGTACATCCTCAGGCACTTTTACCTGCCATCAAAGAATCGATAGATGTTCAGCTTAGATGGTGGGGGGATGTCCGTTCCAAAGGAACCGTCATCTCCATGCATGGTGATGATAAAGTACCCAATCGCGTCAAAGGCTTCAGCATCATTCCTGAAGTCGCCCTGATCAATGTGGAAGGGGCAGGTATGAGCGGCGTCATCGGCATTGCCAGCCGCCTGTTCACCGCAATGCGCCAAGCATCGATTTCAGTGATCCTCATCAGCCAAGCCAGTAGTGAGTACTCCATCTGTTTTGCAGTTCCCCAAGCGCAAGCTGAACTGGCTTGTGCTACCGCGAGAAAAGCCTTTGCTCATGAACTTGAAGACCACTTGATACAAAGCATTGAAGGAAAGAACGACTGCGCCATTCTTGCTGCCGTCGGTGAACAGATGACTGGACAGGCCGGAGTCGCCGGCAAATTTTTCTCCTCGTTGGGGAAAGCCGGCGTCAATGTGATTGCAATTGCACAAGGCTCCAGTGAAACGAACATCAGTGCAGTGATCAAAGGGGAGGACTCGAAGAAAGCCCTGCGTGCACTGCATGCTCGGTTCTTCCTGTCAAAGCAGGCACTTTCGGTTGGACTCATCGGTCCTGGAAGCATTGGAGGCACCCTGCTTGACCAGATTTCCAGTGAAACCGTCCGCCTGAAAGACCAGTTCGGACTTGATATCCACATCAGGGGTATAGCAAATTCAAGGAAAATGTTGCTTGACCAGGATGGCATCGATCTTGCAACCTGGAGAGAACGCTTTGCATCGGAAGCCATTCCCTTGGATCTTCCTCTTTTTGTGAAACACATAGGGGCGACCTATTTTCCTCACTCCTTGCTTGTCGACTGCACCACCAGCAGCAGTCTCGCAAAAGAGTACGTGAATTGGATGGAGAAAGGAATTCATGTCATTACCCCGAACAAGAAAGCAGGAACAGCCCCGTATGCCTATTACAATTCACTGTTTGACACCTGCTTGAGAACCGGTAAACGCTTTTTGTATGAAACCACGGTCGGCGCCGGTCTTCCTGTCATCTGTACCCTCAAGGATTTGGTGCAGACAGGAGACCGTGTGCATCGCATCGAAGGTATTGTCAGCGGTACCTTGGCTTGGCTTTTCAACCAATATGACGGGAGCGTTCCCTTCAGCAACCTTGTCAGGCAGGCCAAGGAAATGGGGTATACAGAACCCGATCCGCGTGACGATCTCTCTGGCATGGATGTAGGAAGAAAATCAGTCATACTGGCACGAGAAATGGGGTATAAAGTAGAAGTGGACGACATCCCCATTCAAAGCTTGGTACCCGAGCACCTTAAAAATGCCTCTCTTGTAGAGTTCATGGAACATCTTGAGGAGCTTGACCAACCGATCATGGATTTATATGAACAGGCAAAAGGTCGTAATGAGAAACTCAGATATGTCGGAGTCGTCGATGAAGAGGGTAAGTGCAGGGCTTCACTTGAGAGTTTTCCTTTGCAACACCCCTTTGCACAGGCAACAGGAACTGATAATGTAATTTGCTATACGACTGACCGCTACCTTACCCAGCCGCTGGTCATCAAAGGACCTGGAGCTGGCAGGGATGTAACAGCCGGAGGAGTGTTTTCCGATATCTTACGTCTTGCTGCCTATCTTGGAGCTAGAATTTAGGAGGTTCTCATGCAATTTGTATCGACAAGAAATAAAGCCCCAAAGGTTTCTGCAAGTGAAGCGATTCTTCAAGGACTTGCCCCCGATGGCGGGCTGTATGTCCCTGAATCCTTTCCATCTCTGGAATACCTGAATATCCATGAGATATCCTCGTACCCTGAACTTGCCTATGAAGTGCTTGCTCCCTTTTTCAAGGGGGATGTACTGGAGGATGATCTTGCAGAAATCTGTATGGATGCCTTCAACTTTCCTGTTCCTCTCATCCAAATACGGGAACATCAAGCGATTCTTGAGCTCTATCATGGTCCGACAGCTGCGTTCAAAGACTTTGGAGCGCGTTTTCTTGCATGTTGTATGGAACGGTTGTTGAAAAAGCAGAGCCGGAAACTCACCATCCTGGTTGCTACCAGTGGCGATACCGGTGGCGCAGTTGCATCAGCATTCGCCAACCGTGAGGGAATCGAGGTAAAGGTGTTGTTTCCCAAAGGTCGAGTGAGCAAAAGACAGAAACAACAGCTGACCTGTTGGGGTGGAAACATCAAGGCATATGAAGTGGATGGTACCTTTGACGACTGTCAGAAAATGGTCAAGGATGCTTTCATGGATACTGAACTCTCAAAGAAATGGGGGCTCAGCAGCGCCAACAGCATCAACCTTGGTCGGTTGCTTCCTCAGAGTGTTTACTACGTATATGCCTCATACCTGTATCGCCAGACCTATGAGAAAAAACCAACCTTCATCATTCCCAGTGGGAATGTAGGGAACAGTTGTGCAGCATATTGGGCATTTTCAATGGGTGCTCCCATCGACAGGATCGTCTTATCGGTAAATGCAAACACCACCATACCGGATTACCTTGTAGACGGACAATACACACCACGTCAGAGCATAGCAACCCTTGCCAATGCAATGGATGTCGGATCTCCCAGCAACATGGAGAGGCTTTTCAACCTCTATGGTGATATCGAGAGCTTCAAGAAGATGGTAAGCGCTTATTCGGTAGACGATGAGACGATCAAGAAGACCATCAAGGAAGTCTATGAAGAAACCGGATATATCCTTTGTCCACACACTGCAACAGCAGAGCGAGTGAGGCATGACCACTTCAATGACGGGAATACCATTGTCGTTTCAACCGCTCATCCTGCAAAGTTTGAACAGGTGGTCGAACCGTTGATTCAAGCAGAGGTCCCTGTTCCTGAAAACCTGGCACAGTTGATGGGGAAAAAGAGTGATTAT
>JAQVVB010000198.1 GCA_028699215.1 Sphaerochaeta sp.
CTTGAGATATTGCATCTGGTTCAGGATATAGTTGAGAGCCTTTCTCAGCTTCACCTCGCCTTGATGGAGTAAAATCCGTTCCTTTGCATACGTCTCAAGGGATGCAAGTATGGGCTCTGCCAATCTCTTCCTGTCTGCGAGGAATTCGGCCTCATCCGAATTGTCCCCGGGGCGTTTGGAGCGCAGGGTTTCCTCGATCTCATACAGTTTGCCAATCAGCCCGAGGATGGTGTTGCAGGTGAGGAATCCTTCGCTTTCCGGGAGTTTCTTGTAAAGTGCTTTGAAGCAGACAAAGATTCCTCGACGAGCAGTATGCGTAAACGTCAAACCAAACCCATTGTTGTAAATTACCACGGGCCAATCTAGAATCATTGCAATGAAGAGCTTCTCATCATCTTCCCTAGGAATCAAGGGCATTCGATCCTGCCCGGCAAGATCCTTGGGATTGATGTTCCATGGCAGCAATGCTTCCCAAGGGCCCTTCTTGTAGGGAAGATCCACCAATGTGGTGGCCTTTTCCAGTACATGGAAGAGATAAGCCCCGGGTCAAGGCCATTGAGCAAGTCAGTCTGGGTGAGGGTATACATGGCACAGGAACTGGCCGCCCTGGACGAGGCTGTACGGGACAGGCAGTACCGAAGAACCAAGACGGAACTGTTCATCAAGGAATTGGAGAAGCTCGATGGCTTGGTTATGGGGTTCTCTGAAGAGCTGTGGTATTCACTGGTCGATCATGCAACAGTGTACGGCAAGGATGATGTCAGGTTCATGTTCAAGAATGGGATGGAAATCAAGGCATGAAAATTTAAAGAAGTATTCATCGACAACACCAGGCTGTACGCATCCTCAAATACGGGAAGGTCGCAATACAATGCCATCCTGATTCAGCAGGGGGGCCTACCCCCCTGCACTCCCTTATTGATTAAATTGGTAAATAGTTGAATAGCTCATCAGAAAGCCCGTACAGGCCTGACCCTGTCCTCGTAGTACCGACGGTGGTAGTTCTGAGTCCCACCGCTGAAGTTCTGGGTCCACGCGCCGTCTGCATCGATCTCGGAGGAACTCCAGTAGTCGTCTTCAGAAAAACCACCTACCCCCTTCAATTTAAGACTGTACATCATATATAACTCATCCTTGGAAGGAAGAAACCAGTCATCAAAACCGCCTGAATCGTTTTCATCACAAAGTTTTGCGGCATAGGCTGAGTTATTCTTATATGGCTCATTATTCCCAAACCGGGCAACGATGGTTTCTGTATTAAGCTTTCCGGTACCAATGGAAAGACCTTGGGCACTCGGTCCCAACTCTTTTCCATATCCTCCCCAGACGAACTCATAAGTGTTTCCACGATTCATATCTTTTGTGTCTGCTTCGAGATAACGCCATCCATTACCATACGTGCCTTTATCATAGAAAACAAAACCCCCAGCAGGTCCGTGCTCCCCTATTTTCAAGGAATCAACCATACTGAAGGAATTCACACTAGCAATAGCTACATCCCCGCTTTTGAACATAAGCCCTTGTCCGTACCAATAAGAGGGTGGATTGGAGACTTTTATAAAAGAATTATGGATAGAACCCATAAAAGAATCATTGCCAAACAATCCATACCCTTTTCCTTCAAACCCACAGGCCAAGATTTCTCCAAAGGAAGAAATTACCAAGGTATGATTATGACCAGCTGAAAGGGCGACAACCCCAGACAATACCTTTTGGGGAGTCTTCTGGTAACTATAATCACTATCGTTGCCAAGACGACCGATCGTGCGGTAATTCCCATCTTCATTACTCCCAAACGAATACAAATTGCCTTGCTTGTCCAGAAATAGGGAATGCCAAGCCCCTGCAGCTACAGCCACCACTCCATCCGTGATTCGTACTGGTCTAGTTTGAGTATAAGTATTGCCATTACCCAATCTCCCATCATCATTATACCCAAAAGACCACAGCGAAGAATCCTTCTTTACAACCAAGGAGTGGTTTTTCCCAGCTGCAAAAGCACTACAGTCACTCATAATTTTTATAAATGTGTTACTACTTGTATTAGTGCCATTGCCCAATTGACCATAATCATTATAGCCACACCCCCAAAGGGAGTTGTCTGTTTTCAACACCAAGACATGATTTTGGCCGACTGCAACTTTTAATACCCCATCCATTATTTTTACAGGTTCCAGTTGGTCATAGGTATTCCCAATACCCAGTTGACCATACTTGTTTTCACCACAGGCCCAGAGTGTATTATCCTTTTTCACCATAAAGGACATATTGCCACCACCTGCAATCTCCCTTACCTCAGTGAGTACCGGATTAAATTGCAGACTGTCTGTCCTGTTTCCTGTACCCAACTGACCAAACTCATTATATCCAGTGGCATACACAGCACCATCAGAAAGCAAGGCGAGGGAATGTCTTTCCCCTGCACTAATCTGCTTGACATCGGTAAGGACCCTTTTCCACGCTGTATGTGAAACTTGGGAACCAGTCCCAAGCTGACCACGGTCATTCAATCCTGTTGAAAATAGTACACCGTCGTCCCGAAGGGCAAGAGAGTGATATGAACCGGCAGCTACCTGAACAAATTTCCCTGATGAAATAAATTCAGGAACAGTAACAGGGTTCCCCTTCGGAACAGTCATAGTCAACACATCACCCCACCAGTTGGTGAATGTCAGCGTGCTCTTTGGATAGCTTGCAAGTTCTTCAGGACTCCTGATATCAATAATTGGAGTTGGGATAACTGAAACAGGAACCAACATATTTCCATCGGGTTTAATTGATAGAATGATTTTCCCATTATCTGACCGTTTAATCACACCGTTTATCGGATTGACCGTATAAACAGTCGAACCCGCACTGGATTTTATCGTATACGTCAACTCTGCAGTAATGATCGGTGTAGAGGCCCTGAAAAGGCTGTCATACATATCAACCTGGTCAAGATACTCGTAATACGCATCCAAATCACTAGTCAATTGATTGTTCTTCAACCCCGTAAGATTTTCATAAGCTAAGAAAACCGTTCCAGAAAAAACCGGTTTTCCGTTGGTCTTTGTAATTTGACTATCGAAAGTAAGATGCCATCCAGCTTTTTCCCCATCGAAATTTGAGAGACTAATTCGTAGCTCATTCATAATTGAAGATTCCGTAAATATTTTTCCCTCAAGGGATTCAATCGCATCCTTTACGGAATCACTTATCTTGGAAAGTTGGACAGCTACTGACTGATAAGCCTGCTGGGAAAAATCATTACCTACCCCGGAATACTGCTCACGGATATTCTCTATGATTCTCTTTCTCATCAAGAGGGCATTTGCAGTAGGATACCCATCACTCCCCAATTCAGCCTTCTGAAATGGGCGATTCTGAACTTCAGTGATTTTACGTTCCATCTCAATGCTGGCATCACGTTCATAGGCTTGGATGATAGTTTGCTGGCTGTCTGTAATCTTTTTCAATTCCAACTTCTGAGCTTCAATGAAATTCACTTGCCCCTGGGCATTGGAAGCATCGATTCGCTGAAGCCTCACCTGCGTTGCAGCAGCTTCTGCTGAAGCTCTGATTGCATCAATTTTCTTCTGTTGCGCTGCAGATCTCGCACTCTTGGCAAGTTTTTCCTCTTCAAGGGCCTTGGCTTCTCTGGTCACCCGTTCTTTCAGTGCCTGTGCGGCAGTCAATTCAGCTTGCGCTAACCTCTGTGCCGCCTCTGCAGAGGCTTTTGCAGTTTCTTGTTCAATACTGCTCTGCCTTCCTGTAAGTGCTATGTTTGCATTCAAAGCATCCTTAGCCTTTTTCAGTTCTGCTTCCCATCTCGCGATTTCCAAATCGGCGAGTTCAGGAGTCATAAAGTAGAAATTTGTTCCCGTACCACTATAGAGAGGAACTTGTTTCCCTTCAGTCATTTCCTTGACCCGATTGTTTACTGAATTGAAGACACTTGTCAATTCAACATTTGTTTTTCCTATCTCCTCTACAAAAATTGTCGTAAAAAGAGAATTGGCTCCCGTCCCATCCTCGGCAGTCTCTCCAGCCTGAGTTGAATAGAGATAACTGAGGGACGTTCCCTTTCTGCCTTGTATAGTTGCAAGACCACCCTTGATACTTACAGCCCTTGATCCTGTCGAAGTATAAGGATTATTTCTACAAGCATCCAAAACAACAATCTGGGTCGGAGCTTTTACTGTCTGCAGATAGTCATCCAAGCGATAGGATAGGGCTTTTGCAGTAGTCTCATCCGTAATTGATTTGTTATCAATGGGAACAAGATAGTTTGATCCCTCTATCTGCAGTCCATGGCCACTGTAATAGAACATTGCAACAGCATTGGGGTCGGCATTTACCCTCTGGGCAAACGAAGCTACTGTATTACGCAGTTGCTGACCATCGATATCATAGGCAAAATTTACTTTAAAACCACATTCTTCAAGTTTCCCTGCAACCAATTTTGCATCATTGACTGGATTTCTCAATGCATTTTCTTGGTATTTTGAATTACCAATCACCAATGCATACCGGTTGTCGAGTGAAGAGGCCCCTATAGCAATACAACACAAGGAAAGAACAAATAGAATACTAATTATTTTCTTCATCACACACCCCATAGATGATTCGATATGATATGCATACATTTAAAACCGTTTAATCTAATAATCTCACCCAGCTAAGATTGTTGCCTTTGAAAAGCGCTGAACAAACACTTTTACTAACAGAACGGATTGTCACGGCATGCATCAAGCACGACCAGATTAAAACCGCTCTTCGTGTCCTCAAGTGCAGAGGATACCATGTCCATGCTCAGCGCCTTGCTTCTCAGTTCATAGTCTCTCTGGATGTCTGCATCGATGGGAAACAGGTAGTTCACACCCTCGTACTGCACCCCGTGGCCCACATAGAAAAAGAGTGTTGTGGAAGCTTTTGCATCCTTTGCTTCCTTGGAGAACTCCCTAACAGCACCTTCCATCCGGCTTAGCGTCGCATTCGTCTCGAGTCTCACCTTGAAGCCGAGATTGGCAAGCATGCCTGCAACATCACCGGCATCATTGACCGGGTTTGTAAGAGCCGGCATCTTGGTGTACTTCCCATTACCGAATACCAGGGCATACCGTGAACTTTTGTCCAGCTGAAAATCCATTGCAACCAAGAAACCAGGTTCCACCATGGTCTCAGGCCCCGGCTGTCCACCGTGGAAGAGTGTCGAAGAAGGGCTCATTGGACTTGGTGCAGATGTAGTCGATTCATCCTTCCCTTCAGACCAGGACATGCATCCCATCGGCATCGCAAGCATGAACAGCAACACCAGCAGTGACAGACCGACTCTCGATACCCTTTGTTTTCTCATTGTTCACTCCAATCGCATCTCATTGGTATAAAATACATCGTTCCGATCCAGCAGGGAGGCCCAC